>DASTKD010000291.1:0-9529 GCA_035716135.1 Ktedonobacteraceae bacterium | reverse complement strand
CCAAATCTCATATTTTATTTACCATTTTGCGGTGCATGATCGAGATAAGGGTATCGGTCAGCGTGAGAATCGCCGCCAGTTGTTCGGCCTGTTGCTCCTGCGACAGGCCCTCATCACGCCAGAGCGGGTAGACATGCTGGTCAAAAGCGGCCAGTTCGCTGCGCACAAGCTGGCGCAGTTGGAAGCGAATGAGCGCGGGCAGCGCAATCGGCAATCCCATGTAGTCAAGGCGCTGGTAGAGTTCGATCAGCAAGACATCGTCTCCACTATACATCTCCTCGCCATCCACCTGAAGTGGAAAGAGCAGGCCCTGTTTCGTCAATTCGTCGATATATTCGGCCTTTGCCCCCGTTTGTTTCAGCAAAGCTTCTCTGGAGAGCCGCACATCCTGCCCGGCGTTAAGAGGGCGCAGCAAGCGTTGTTTGAGCGCGAGGTTCATCATCACCTCGCCCTGGCTGGCGCGAATCTCCAGCATCTGCCGGATAGTTTCCAGCGGCAAATTTTGTTTCTCCTTGAGTTGTTTGATGATAGTCAAGACCACCAGGTGTTCATCATCATAATAAGCCACACGCCCCTGCATAACGGGCGCTGGCAGCAGGCCCTGCGTATTGTAAAAGCGAATAGTCCTGCTCGGCAATCCAGAGATATGCGCAAGTTCATCGATGGTATGCATAGTGGTTGTCCTGTCTCAATGTTGTGATTTCGAGGGTATTGTAACATAGGGACTGTTACAATGAAAAGAGCATACTGAGAATGATGGATATATATTTTCGGGAAATATATTTGAATAGAAAACCGGATTTTTTATATTTATTAGCTGCATGTCGTCTCTTTATAAGAGAGTACGGAAAGGAGAAGTACCATGAAAACATCTGCAACTCTATGGTTCTGGGTTGGATGTATTGCCATCATACTTTTGGCTGCTTTGCCATCCTCTATTACTGGCTTAGTACGTTTCTTCATCATAGTTGCAGTTTTAACCTGTATCTGCCAATGGTACCGGAATACTCGTAAACTGAAAAATTCATTAACGCAAGAACAAAAGAAGAGTCGAGCAGCAGGCCAATATATAAATGCGCTAAGAGGCAAGGATTAACGCGTAATGTTGCTAAACTGAGCAATTGAGGTCAAATAATTGGCCCCACATCCCGGTAATCGCGCTCCCCCGTCTGCGGATTGAAGTACACCTCGACTTCTCGCTTTGTTGTTGGGTCTACGAAGCGTTCTCCTGTCTTTTGCCAGTTTCCGTCTGTCTGGCTCACATGGGGGCGGTATCCCCGGCGCTCGAAGAGGACGCCGCCGACAATCAGGAGGCCATTGACGGCCAGGTAGATTACCAGGATGAGAGTAACGTGTAGCGCAAACAGGATAACGGCCCCGATGAGGCAGAGTGTACCGTAAGCGATGATGAGCCGTCGCAACAAGAGCGTTTATCCTTCTGGCTCGACGACTACGGCAGTGCCGTATGCGACAACTTCGCTCATCACGTTGCCGATCTCGGATGAGTCGAACTGCATACGGATGATGGCGTTCGCGCCCATCACGGTCGCGTTTTGCACCATGCGGTCGATGGCGTGACGACGCGCGTCCTCCAGCATTTTGGTGTACTCGGTGATCTCGCCACCGACAACGGAGCGCAGACCCGCCATGATGTTGCCGCCCAGACCCCGGCTGCGCACAACCACGCCGAAAACCTGGCCCTTTGTCTCAACAATGCGATAATGCGCGATTGATTCGGTAGTAACGACCTGCATAATTATCTCCTTTAATTTGTTTACCATTTCTCGTAGTGGATATATTCGCTACCGGCCTTGCGACCGCGTTTGAGCGATGGAGAGGGAACATCAGGGGCGCGATGCCCGATAGGGATGACACCTACCGGTGTTACCTCCTCTGGAATGCCCAGCAGTTCGCGCAGCACATCCATACCCTGCATCGTGGGTACTCCCGCGAAGCCGGCAGCCAGCCCGTCATCGACTACCGCCAGCAGTAATAGCATGACGGCGCAGCCAGCGTCCATATGCCAGAACGGGACGGGCCAGACAATTTCAGTACCATCTTCATTCACCTTGTCCGGTTCCTGGTAGCGACGATGATAGGCGGCTTCGCTGGTACAGGCGATCACCAGCACGGGAGCCTCAGAAATAAAGGAGTGAAAACCGTCTTCGACATAGGTTTCTTCGTGGCAGATACGGGCAATGGCGTGTTTGAGTTGGGGCTGTGTCACCACCACAAAAGATTGCCCCTGCGTGAAACCGGCGCTGGGAGCGTGCCGCGCCAGCTCCAACATGCGCTCGATCACCTCCGGCGCAACCGCTTCCGATGTGAAATGCCTGATCATACGCCGTTTAAGTACGACTTCCGTAAAATCCATATGCTGCTCCTTCAGTAGCGATGTCCTTTGTGGATGTGCTGTTAGTTGTTATTATATTTCAAGAAGAATGTGAATGGATAGGACACGCGCCTCCTGTCATTCATTGCCATTTGTCATCCTGAGCGCAGCGAAGGATCTCAACACGGCGAGAGAGATCCTTCGCTGCGCTCAGGATGACAGGTGGCACTGCATCCAATTATCGTCCCAGCAATGCCGCCACTGTCTCTAACAAGGTGTTATCGGCGCAGGGTTTGGTGAGATACTTGTGCGCGCCCAGTTCATGGGCGCGTTGCTTATGTTTTTTGGAGGTGCGGGAAGTGAGCAGCACGATCTTGAGGTCGGGCAACAGCGAGCGTGTGCGCAAAACGTTCAGTACGTCGTAACCGTTCATTCTGGGCATCTCCAGGTCGAGCAAGAGCAGGTCGGGCGATTGCTCTTCAATTTTTTCTAATGCTTCACGGCCATCACTCGCTTCCAGAATCATATACTCTTTCTGGCTGAGCGTCTGGCGCAAGGTGCGGCGGATAGAGACCGAATCATCCACAATCAGGATTTTTGGCATGATGCGCTTCGTTCTGACCGGCGTATCATGTGCGCCTGTATCGCGTGCCTGCTCCTGACGAAACTGGTCATGCCAGATCAATTCAGGCACATCCAGCACGAGCAGAACGTTACCGGCGCTATCAACCGCCATACCGCTGATGCCCGGACGCTGTAGAGGAGCGGGAGGCGGCTTGACAAGTAGTTCGACTTGTCCGATCACCTCATCCACCTGCACGCCCACCTGAGTCGCTGGCTGCGTATCCATGCTCACGCGCAGCACCGGCTGAATCAGTGGTTGTGCCGGAGATGTTGAGGGCGTGGGGGCTTCAGGAGTGGTCGGAAAGTCGAGCAGGGCGTTCAGCGTATAGAAGTGAGCATAATCCTGCTGGCCTTGATAATCGATGCGTAACACCTGCGAAAAAGGAATAAGCGCCTGCTGCTCCCAGGCGCGAACCAGCAGACCTTGCGCCAGCCGTGTAGCCTGTGGGAAATGCTGGATAAAGCCGGCGCGCACCTGATGGGTAATTGAGATGTGCTGTGACATGAGCGTATCGAGATGCGCCAGCGCGCGCTGTAGCTGCGCGGTCGCGGTTGCTATATCCCCGATAGCCTCGTTGAGCGCGTAGGCCAGCAGGTTCGTTTCGCTGAAGCGGTCCATCTCCAATTCGTCCCAGCGCGTGGCATCTTCGAGAGAAAACGGCGGTGTAGTAGTCTGAAACTGATAAGCGCGTCCGGTGCGCTGCGCGGCATCGCGCAGGATGCGCGCTACCAGCGATGAGGAAGGTTTTGCGCTCTCGTCCGCATGTTCAGAGGCACCATTAGCCACCGACATAAATACACTTGAGAAAAAAGCCTCGATACGCCGCAAACGAGCCTGCGCCGTCTGCAACTCCTGAAAAGCCTCCTCAACCTGTTTGCGAGCGTGTTCTAAGGCCGTTTGCTGCTCGATCAAACGCTCGGTATGCTGGATAAGCTGGTCGAATTGTTGCCGGTCGATAGAGACCGAACCGGCGGGACCAGGGCGACCGCGCGGGTCGCCCCTACTATACAACAGGGATGTTTGCTCTTCGTCTGGTTCGGCCAGTGAGATACCCAGAGTATCAAAATCTTGTTCGAGACCGAGCAGAGGTTGCAAATCTTCACGTTTCTGTGTCACGACGCCCACCAGCGTCACTTGCATGGCCCCTACGGCATGTCCCAGACCATAGAGGCCGGTATGCACATCGATCTCGCCCGCCATGATTTGCAGGACGACCAGTTCGATACGATGAGCGATGGCGGACATAGCATCACAGCCAATCATGGCCGCGCTCCCGCGTATTTTGTGCGCGACCTGTCGCAGCGTGAGGAAGCCTGGAGAGTTCGCATCTTCGTCGCGCTCTGCCTGTTCGAGGCCGCCACGCAAAACGGACAGGTCTTCCTCAACCTCGCCAGCGAAAACTGAGATCATCTCGTCTTCGAGATCGAGCGTCGGATCAACAGGTTGAGGCGCGGGCAGCACGGCAGTCTCTTCGCTATCAGGTGGAAGCGTCGCAAATTCGTCAGTGGAAAGGAAGGCGCGCAACACTTCCAGTTCTCTGGGAGAGAGCTTACTATGGTCAAATGGCAGTGGTTCTGGTTCTTCAGTCATGGTGCGCCGCCATTCCAATCTGGCGCGTCACATCGTTGAGCAAGGCGACAGCATCCAGCACGGGGTATCCGTCATATAGCCCTTGCACGACATCCGCCCGCGCAGGCGCGTACAGGGTAGAGGGAGCGGTAGCTGATGTAAGTTGCTCAGACCCGATGGTGGTGGTCAATCCAATTGCTGGCACAAGCAGACCAATGGCGCATTGGGGATGGCGAGCGATGAGCAACATCCCGCCGCTAAAAGGCATTTCGAGTTCAGAGAGGTATTCATCCAGGTTGACAACGGCGGCGATTTCGCCGCGCCACGCCAGCACGCCATATACCCAGCGAGGAGCAAAGGGCAGGCGGGCAAGCGAAAACGACGCGGGAATGACAGCCTCAATCGCGTGCAGTGGAACGTAACAGGTGCCGCGCCGCAACTCACATGCAAGATATTGATGCAAACCCGCGTTTTCAGATGGAGAGAGAGGGGTGGAAGCGTTCGCAGCTTCTACGCGCGCGCGCTGCCAAAATTCCTCATCCGTCATCCGCTCCAGGCTTTGCGCGTCTTTCTCATCCTGAAAAGCCATCTTACGAGTAAGCAGGCACGCCCAGATAGGAGTGAACAACCGACATGACTTCTTGCGTGCGAAACGGCTTGGTGATGTAATCCTTCGCGCCGGCCAGTCGTCCTTTGAGGCGGTCAATGACGCCATCGCGTCGGGAGAGCATAACGATGACAGTATTACCGAATTGTTGTCTGGTTTTGAGGTGGCGGGCGACTTCGTAGCCGTCCATTTTGGGGAGACCAATGTCGAGTATCACGAGATCGGGTACGGGGCAACGTCTTTCATTTAAGGCGAGTAAAGCTTCAACGCCATCGGCATAACTTACCGATTGGATTCCTTCACGTTTCAGGCTGGTTTCGATGATCTTCCGAACTATTAGCGAATCGTCAATGATCATTACCAGTTTGCTCATGTTTTCGTCCTCTTTCTCTTGCTACACTACCAACCACACCCCTGCGAAATTATGGCGTTCATAAGATTACGCCCCTGTGTCCTGAACAAAATGGAGTACGATAAGCGTATCGAATACCATCTTGTCTGTAAATAACCACAAATTCACCACGATTCGCTGCTTGATAGCACGAATTTGATGAAAGTGGCACACAAACCGGAAAGCTCTCAAGCTTTTCCCTGGTTCAATATTACTGATCCCTGAGAAATAGTACCATATAGTTCGGCCATTAGCAACACAAATGTATAAAAATGTAGTTAAAATTATTGATATTGTTACAACAATGTCGAAATTGTAACGTGTCTTAACGTTATTGCCGGATTATGCCTGACGTTCCTCTTCTGTTTTGGTCACATGTGACCAAATTGTAATGTGTTTTAACGTTATTACTTGTTGGAACGGCTGGTGACAGGCAGCGTGAAAGTGAATGTGCTGCCCTGGCCGAGTGTGCTTTCGGCTTTGATGCGCCCGCCGTGCGCCTCTACTACGTGGCGAGCAATCGCCAGCCCCAATCCGCTGCCCCCGCTCTCCCAACTTTCCCAACTGCCTCCGCTCACCAGGTTGCCCGATCTCTTGAAATCAGCTTTCGACCTGGCGCGATTCACTTTATAGAAGCGTTCAAAGATGCGCGGCAGGTCTTCGGACGGAATGCCGGAGCCGGTATCGCGCACAAAAAAGCTCTGCGTCGCTCCCTCGGCTCCGTTTTGTGGGCGCGTGCCGATGACCACAGCGCCGCCGGACGGGGTAAACTTGATGGCATTGTGCAACAAATTGACCAGCACGCGCGCGATCTGCTTGCTATCGGCAGCTACCAGCGTCTTGCCCTGCTCGATCTCGGTACCCAGATGGACGCGATGACGCTGCGCCTGGGGCAGCATACGCGCCATGACTTCGCGCACCAGCAGTTCCGCCTGCACCGGCTCGATGCTCATGGGTGTCTGTCCCGACTCGATGCGCGAGAGATCGAGGAGTTCCGTGACAAGAGCAGTCAAATGTTGTACTTCGTTCTCGATTTTCTCGACAAAAGCCTGCGCCTGTTCAGGATCGGTGTCGATGGCATCCTCCAACGTCTCCGCCAGCAGACGTACAGATGCCAGGGGAGTGCGTAGTTCGTGCGAAATGTTAGCAATAAAGTCGCGGCGCGCGCGTTCCAGGCGGCGCAGTTCCGTAAAATCTTCGATCACAATAGCAAAGAAGCGCAACTTGCGTCCCGTGCGTTCGTGCGCCAGGGGAGTGACGGTGATGTTCCACTCCATGCTCGCGCCCGCGTTCCCTCCGGTGTGTTCCTCGCTGCGCTCGCTGCGTGTTTGCACACAGCGCCGGATATGCTGGAGCATAGCGGGATTTGTGATGAACTGATCGATAGAAAGACCCTCGAGGGACTTGTTCGTTTCAAATAAGACCTGCGCGCGCGCGTTAAAGTAGCGAATAACCAGGTTGGTATCAACAATCACGAGGGGCCAGCGCACCACTCCCAGCAGTTTCTGGAAGAAGATACGGTAGTCAATAGTGATGTTGTCGTCCACGCCATTACCTCTTTTGCTACAATTAGATTGTTGAGAGGATTATAGGAATCATTTCGGTAATACGTCAAGAGAAGTGGATGAACCCAACAGGTTAGTTGAACCATATGTGTCATAATGAGTAGCAGAATCAAGATCACCAGACGCGAAATTCAGGTAGGGCAGCAGACCATTTATTATCAGGTTGCCGGGGAGAACAAAGGCGAACCCATTATTCTGATTCACGGGTTGTCGGCTTCCTCGCGCTGGTGGGTGCGTAACATTCCCGCGCTCGCCAAACGCTACCGGGTCTACCTGCTAGACCTGCCCGGCTTCGGTATCATGCGACGTTACCACCAGCGTTTCGCGCTCGACGAGCTGGCCTCCGGCATTGTGGCCTGGATGGATGCGACAGGCATCAAACGAGCGCACCTGATGGGCCATTCAATGGGCGGCTATATCTGCCTCAGAATCGCGGCACGCCATCCCGAACGCATCAAACGCCTGGTGCTGGTCTCACCGGCAGGCATTCCTCATGTCCGCTCTATCTACGGCTACACGATTCCCATGCTGGTCGCGCTGCGCTATTTCAAGCCGAGCTTTTTCTACATCCTGCTCTCCGACACCCTGCGAGCCGGGCCGCGTACCGTCCTACGCGCCGCGCAAGACCTCTTAACCAAAGACATACGCGACTGCCTGCACGATGTCACCGCTCCCACCCTGCTCGTCTGGGGCGAACACGACTCGCTCGTCCCCCCGGTTTTCGGCCCAATTTTGCAGCACGAAATAAAAGACGCGCGGCTACTCATATTGAAAAGAGCGGGTCATGTCGTGATGTTCGATCAGGCGGAGCAGTTTAATGAGGCAGTGATCGGGTTTCTTAGCGAAAAGATGGGGAGGTAGAAAACAAAAGGCCACCACAAAACACCGTGCTATTGATTTCCTGCATCTTGAGAAGCCAGTTCATGCGATTGCAAAATGCGAAAGATCGAAAATGTTATCCGGTCATAATTGTGCAGAGCCGGTTGCTCATTGCTTCCAAATATATCACATCACAAAGTAGACGATCGGAAGAAGCTATAGGACCATCATCGCACACTAGACAATTATCGAGAATTAAAGTAAAATCACGCTGACTAATATGATAGATAGAGAGGTTGAAAATTGGCAAGTCGATTCACGAAAAAGCAGCTTACAGGTTTTCGCGATGCAGCACAATCACTAAAACTTTACCGCCGAGCGGATTTAAGGAATGAGACAAATGGGGAATCCCTTATAGAGGAACTTTATGTGGACCCGCTTCCGTATGAACACATACTACAGACTATGCTCAAAGCAAATACAACATTTCTAATAGGAAGAAAAGGTACAGGCAAATCTACAATTTTCAAACGAGTTCAACATGATCTTGCAAAACGTTCCGATTATACTACAGCTTACATTGATATTAAGACAGTCTATGAATTATCTAAGCCTGATTCTGCATTAATAGCAAAGGTTGATGCTAATTCTGGAGTCATGCCAAAGGAATCACTTGGAAAACTTCACCTAAATAGAGCGTTCTTACAGACCACTATCAAACAAATCCATGATCAGTTAAAAGAGCGGGCTAATAGCACTTTATTAGCCCGCATTAAAAGATTCTTCTCAGGAACAATAGATGAGCTATTTGAAGATTTAGACGTTCTTTTAAACGAAATAGAGAAGAATCGCTACACTAGTATTACAGGCATAAGAACTATCTCAGCCCATGACAAGAGCGGATTGTCCACAGAATCTGGAAGTGAAGGTGCAGCAGGTATAAATCTAGGACCAACGACAGGATTAACAGCATCATTAAAGATAACAGATGCAAATAAAGCTTCGTTAGATCGAGATCAAAGTTATACAGATACCTTGATTCTTGAATTTAACATTACACATTATCTCTTACGGCTGAAAGAATTACTGGACCGCATCTCGATCAAGCATCTTTACATTTTCATAGACGACTTTTCTGAGCTACCAGAAGATGCTATGAAAATCGTCGTTGATACACTTCTTGCCCCACTGAATAACTGGTCAGAAGAACTTATCAAGTTCAAAATAGCGGCCTACCCAGGCAGAATATACTATGGAGATATCGATAAAACTAAGATCGATGAGATTAACTTAGATTTCTATAGGCTTTATGCCGCCAAAAATCTCGCTACTATGGAAGATAAAGCTATAGATTTTACCCGCCGACTTATACAAAGCCGCCTGAAATATTTCTGTAAGTGTGATGCCAGTGTGTTCATTGAGGTTAAAAATGATGAAATCTGGCGCAACTTCTTCTACGCTACTATGGCTAACCCTCGAAATCTTGGCTACATATTGTTTTACCTGTACGAATCACATCTTCTATTTGACCGTCTAATAACAGTTTCAGCACTGAAAGAGGCAGCCCGCAGGTACTATGAGGAAAAGATCGAGCCATACTTTAAAATGAACAAATTCTTGC
>DASTKD010000290.1:0-6640 GCA_035716135.1 Ktedonobacteraceae bacterium | reverse complement strand
CCAAGCAGTGTGACGCGGCCTTTGCTCCAGTGGGGAAGTGGGGGGCGGTCGTAGATGTCGTTGTGGAGGATGGCGGCTTCGCCGGTGGCCTCGATTACAGCCTGTACGGGGACGTGGCAGGTTTGGAAGAGTTTTAGCAAGTGCTGTTTTATGCCTGCCTGCGGGTCGGGCGTGCCTTCGGGAGCGTTGAGCGTAGCGAACCAGTAGATGCGTCCCTGTGAGAGTGGAACGAGGCCAAAACGTCTCCCATTGCCCCATGTCTCGGTTGCCATTTGCTCGTTCCAGTGTTCGGGCGTTATATGTGCGATGCCACGCCACGCAGTGTAGCCAGCGTAGCGCGGCTTTGTCGTTCCGAACAGTTGCGCGCGAATGGTGGAGTGGATGCCATCAGCACCCAGCAGGAGATCACCGGCGACTTCCTGCTCGTTGGCAAGTTGCAGGCGCACGCCCGTGTCGTCTTGCTGGAAACCGCTGCATGAAATGCCGCTATGAACTACGCCCTCACCAACAGCCTTCATAAGGGCAGCTTGCAGATCGGCGCGATGTACGGCTATGAGAGGCGTGCCATAGCGCTCTGTCAGCGTGGCTACCGGTGTTTCGGAAAGGATGCCCCCTTGCCAGGAGAGAATGCACTGGCGCGGCAGTAGCTTGCCTATCGCTTCGAGCATCTCGGTTAAGCCTATGTTTTGTAAGGCGCGAATCGCATTGGCCCACAGCGAAAGACCAGCGCCGACTTCCTGCTGTTCTTTGACGCGCTCGAACACGGTGACGGGAATGCCTGCACGTCGCAGGGCAATGGCAGCCACAAGGCCACCAATGCCGCCGCCAGCAATGAGTACTCTTTGTACTGCTCGTTGTTGCATTGAAACACCTCTCAGAGATCAGCAATTTCTTCGCCGCTAGAGAAATCTTACAACACGAGCAGTATAGAGCAAAGGGCGTTTTCACAGCGTTTCATTGGCCTGGAAAATCAGCGCTTGAGCGAGCGACCGAGCCAGCGTACCGGAGTGGTCATCTTGTACATGGTCGTGCGAATCGCTGAATTGTGCCAGATGTTCCAGAATTGCGACCACTGCCACCTGGGATCGATGCAGACCTTGCGCGTTTCGACTGGCTCGCCTGAGCCGAAGTGCGCTGCCAGTGCTGTCAGGGTATGTTGCCAGAACTTATCCTCTGCTTTATCGGCTCCCAGAAAGCGATAGCCAAGCTCATAGGCTATGTCATTTGGCCGCATCAGCACCTGCACCTGAGCAATCGTACACTGCTCCTCTTCATAGGCGCTAAAGGTGATCCAGCCTGAAAAAGTATGGCCCTGCGGCGTCATAAAGGTAAAGGATTCGTCGTCGGCGTACAGCACCATCACGCCGGTAGAGAGCGGTATGCCGCCCGGAATGGGCATGTTGATGAGCGCTACTTCGCCGGGAGCGATGCCTGTGAGGGGTGCGAAGAAACGGTACCCTTTGGGCCAGAACGTGGCGAAATTTTGCTTCCAGATTTTGATGACCTCGGCTGGCTGCGCCGGTGAATCCGCCAGGCGGACTCGAAAGGTTTTCTGCCACATCTGGCCGAAGCCCTGCAAGGGACTGAGGGCTGCGCGGCCTTCCACATTGAGATTGAGCGCGCCGGTTGGGACCCTGGCTACCTTGAATAAGGCCCCTTGCTTCGCCCACGCATCGACATCCCGTAGATGTTCCTCTCCAGAAGGTGGTAATGGAATTGTCATGATTGCCTCCTCATTGAATAAAAGAAAAACGCTTTACCCGGTTTATCACAATATTTATACATCTGCTTGTTAGTGTACTGGATGAGCGTCACCAGTTCGTTACGGAAAGCGTTACGAAAAGAAGACGACGGGTGATACTCTCTTTTTCTTGCATATGTTAGAATCAGCAGCATAAATCCCTTGACCGTTACGTAACGTCATGCCTTATGCTGCTGATAGAGAAAGGAGGCAACATCTGGATCAGCATTATTATCATACCGGCGAGTTCGCCGAGATGGCGTCGGTGTCGGTGCGCACACTGCGCTTCTACGACCAGGCAGGGCTGCTTTCGCCGACCAGTTATACAGAGGCGGGGTACAGGCTGTACACGGATAGCGATTTTTTGCGTTTGCAGCAAATACTGGCACTGAAATTTCTGGGTTTCTCACTCGATGAGATCAAGCGTTGCTTGCGGGTTGGCCCGACCGGCTTGAGAGAGGCGCTGGCGCTGCAAAAGGCCATGATGCAGGAGAAGCGCGAGCAACTGGATGCCGTCATTGCGGCCATCGAAGAAACGCAGAGCCTGCTGCGAAGCAATCAGCAGGAGTGGGAATCTATTGTAAGAGTGATCCGGGTGATGCAAATGTCACAAAGCAACGATTGGCGCAAGAAATACTTTTCCGACGAGCAATTACAACGGATGGAAGAGTTGAGCAAGCAGTCTTATACGGAGGAGCAGCGCGCGAAACTGGCGGAATGGGGCAAAAACTGGAGCGAAGAAGACCAGCGCGTTGCTAATCAGCAGTGGAGCGCGCTCAGCACCGAACTGAAACGCCTCACTGCGGCGGGCAGCGACCCGACCGGCCCGGAGGCGCAAACTCTAGCCGCGCGCTGGGCCAGCCAGGTAAGCGGGTTCACACACGACGATCCCGGCATTTTGGAGGGGCTGAAAAATCTCTACCAAAACATGGGTAAAATGCCTGCCGGGGAAAGACCCTATCCCGTACTCTACACGAAAGAGGAGGTAGCATTCATGCAAAAAATGCTGGAAGCGTATCACGAGGGGCAGAAGTAACGTATTATAAAACCGGACGCCCACCAATGTCATCCTGAGCGCAGCGAAGGATCTCTCGTCGGCCACACAGAGATCCTTCGCTGCGCTCAGGATGACAAGAAAGCGAAGGATGACAAGAAAGCGAAGGATGACAAGAAAGCGAAGGATGACAAGAAAGCGAAGGATGACAGGGCGAAGCGGAGGGATGACAGTTCCACCCATCACATTCTAAACGAATTATGTTCCCGCGAAGCCGACCACCGCGACGATGCGGGCGTAGGAGGAGGGTCGCGCGAAAGTGGTGAGCGAGCCGCTTTGTGTATCGAGGGCATAGAGTGTGCCGTCGGCGTAGATGGTCAGGATATGATTGTTGTACCAGGGGCCTAGCTCTACCAGTTGGCTGGTGGTGGTTGCCAGTAGTTGGGGTTTGCCCACGCGCAATTGCGCGCCTGAGCCGGAAATCTGTACGGTATAAATGGCGCTGTGCCGGTCATAGGGTTCCTGGTTATCGCTCGAAAATTCTACGTAGGCCAGGGTGTGCGTATCTGGCGAGAAAACAGGCGTCGTTCCCCAGTGATCCCCGGCGCTGTTGCTCAGGTTATCTTGTTCCGGTAGCACGATCTGCGTTTGCCCGGTGGTGGGCGGAGAGCCGTTCAGGGTTGTGATGCTCAGGCTGTTGGCATAGGAGAGCGCGGCCACGTCGGGAGGGACGCTCTTATCGGTTGGATCTGGTACCGTACCTATATCCGATGAGTAGAGCAGGGTATTGCCGAACGGTGTAAGCACGAGCGGGCCTTGCGCGGGGTCCTCGGTTAAAATGGGCTGCAACTTCGCCGGCGTCGCGCTGATGTCAAGCGACCACAGACCGTTCTGTATGGCCTGGTGACTGCCCCGGTCATCGGTCAACAACAGGGTAGTATCCGCCTGAGCTGATGTGCCATTCATGAAAGAGAATACACGAAAGCAGGGGCAATTCAATGCGGATTGCTGGTAGACGATGGCAGGATTGGTCAATGGACCTGCATGAATAACGAGCATTCCCGCGCCGTTAGCCGGTTCTGTACTCCACGCGAGCATCTTGCCATCGCTGCTCAGTGCCATTGAGGTAATGACCTGGCCGGCATCCAGCGGGGCGATCTGCGTTGGTGTGCCGCCGAATACATCGGTCATCCAGATACCGTCGCCGCTGTAGAGCAACTGGCCTGTTGGCATCAAAATAGGGGGAGCAGCGTTATTGCTGATAAAGCCCTGCGTAGGAATGACTTGCGCGTAATCGCCCGTCGCCGAGACAAGATACAGCGTGTTGTTCTGCTCGTAGACGACGTACTGACTGCCAGATAATTGCAAGGGTGGCGCGCCGGCGTGACCGGGAACGCTTATGGGCGAAGTGGCATTCAGGCTCGCCTGTGGGACTGGTGTACCTGTAGGTGTTGATGTACCAGAATGCTTACTGGTTGGACTCGGTTGTGGACTCTGTGCCGGGGTAGCTGTTTGAGCGGCAACTATCTGCGCCTTCTGTGCCGTCTGCACCAGGCTGTAAACGAGTTCACCGGAGAAGGTGAGCAGCAAAAGACCAGTAAGAACCAGCAGGGAAATAATCCCTGCTCGTGTAAGGCGGAAACGCGGCTCGCTCAATGGTTGCGAGACGCGCCGCTCGTTCTGGTTTTGATCTGGTGGATCGGTAACTTGTTGTGTCAAGGCGCGCGAAGCTCCCAAATATTAATGTCATCCTTCGCTACGCTGTCATCCTGAGCGCAGCGAAGGATCTCCGTGAGTGGCCTGCTTGCTATGCGCGGCTGCGGAGATCCTTCGCTGCGCTCAGGATGACAGATCGAAGACCCATATCCTCTCATGTTGACTATATCAAGCCGATTGATCGATTTTTTGATGGGGTCGGGCTTTGCTGGCATGGCGCTGGATAAAGGCCAGTGTTTTTGCGAAGACTTCTTCGCGGTCGTGATCCTTCATAATCACATGGTAGGAATGATGGAATGTCACCAGGTGTTTCTCACACGAGCCGATGCGCTGGTAAATATCGCGCCCGTCGCGCGCCGGCACGACGTGATCGTGAATAGAAGTCATAATCAGCGCGGGCGCGGTAATACGTGGCAACTCTTCGCACAGGCGCGGCAGGAACTGCAACAGGCTATCTACTGGTCGCATAGGCGTCCAGCGATAGGCTTCGCGCTGGTAGCGTTGGCGCGCCTCCCGGTCTCGCACATCTTCGCGCAGCGTTGGCAGGAGCGGCGTAATATGCTTGCCAATTCTGACCGCTGTTATGAGCCAGGAGTGCATATGCGAGGGCGAACACATACTGACGATGCCCGCCACCTCTTCATGCGCCGCGACATGCAGGGCAAGCGCGCCGCCCAGCGAATGACCGACCACGAAGACCACATCGCAACGCTGCTTGAGCGCGCGCACCTCATCAAATACGGCCTGTGACCAGTCTGCCCAACCGGTACCCAGCATGTCCCGAATCTTCTTGCTGCCATGTCCCGGCAAGAGCATGTTCACGACAACCATGTCGCGCGCCAGCAGGAGTGTCTCCATCTCGGCGAAATCTTTGCTGCTGCCATTCAAGCCATGCACCAGCAAAACGCCAATCACCGGTTTAGCCGGGATGGGCTGCTGATCGCGCGCCGGTTGGGAAGTTGCCATGAATCCTGCTTTCCTTGTGTGATATGGACTCTCTCCTCATTAATACGATTGGGCAAGCGCGCCGGTTACGAATCCAGCAGAGGTATCCCTGGCGGACATCCATAACTGTAGGGGCGGGGGTGGTGTGGATGTGGGCTGGTTGGTGTCCATGAGGACCTTTTATGCTGTGATGGTGAAATCGACGTGTTGCGCCAGCACTTCGTTGGTACAGGAGGCATTGTTGGCCCAGTACAATTCGACGTAAGCGGAGCCGGGCGTGCCGTAGATGGCCTGGGCATAACTGGCTGTGGTATGTGCGCCTACCGCGAAGGCATACTTAAACGATGATTTGCCGTTGAGGTACCAGTTCAGGCAAATCTCGCCGCCCTGTCCGCCGCTATTGATGTTGAAGGCGACATATAATGTCTGGTTGACTTTGAAGGTGGTGGCTGGCTGGACGGGCTGCGACGCGGAGGGTTGGGCGCTGCTCATCTGCGCATTGCTGATGTACTGCTGGCCGGGAAAGCTGGTTGCGCTGGGCGAGGGCGAGACGGTAGGCGAAGGTGTAACAGCAGGGGATGAGGCCGCGTGTGTGCTAACAGGCGTGTTGGTACTGGCTGTGGTAGGGCTATTCTCCGGTTGCCCCATCGCCAGGAAAAAGACGACTAAGAGCAAGATGCCCCCCATGAGGACACAAATTCCGGCGACTATAAAACCCACCGGCGTGTTGCGAAACGGGCCTCTGGGAGCCGGTTGCCTGGGAAATTGCGAACCTGGTCTTTGTATTCCATTTGGCCCTGCCACCCACATCTGGCCGGGCTGTGGCGCAGGCGTTTGAACCATTGATGACTGAAATGAGGGAGAGGGACCCGACTGTCCCCACTGCCTGTCCTGGGGATATGCGCCGACACCAATGGGCGCGCCTGCGTTGCCGCTCCAGACTCCCGGCTCAAAGCCCGGCTGGCTGGCTGGCGATTTTGTAGCGACGTTAAATGGCGTACCGCAGCGCGGGCAGCCTGTATTATTACGGGACGGCGAAAGGGGCATTCCGCAGGTCGTGCATTTCATAGTCATTTCCTTTCAAGCAGTATCATCCCCATCTTTCTTCTTAATTAACGTAACGTATCAATGACTACGTTGTAAGGCAAGGGTAGCTGAATGGGCTATCGAATACAGGCAAAAATGTCCCCAGAGGCTCTCACCAGCTGTAGATTCTCGCGCCAGCGGCGTTCGCAAGAGAGGAG
>DASTKD010000289.1:0-4528 GCA_035716135.1 Ktedonobacteraceae bacterium | reverse complement strand
ACGATGGTTACGCCGTCACCGCCCTCATTTGGGGGAGGCGAGGTATAGGACTTGACCAGGGGGTGATGGGCGAGTTGCTGGCGTACCGCGGAACGCAACGCGCCTGTCCCCTTACCGTGGACGATGCGCACGGATGACACTCCCGACATGGCCGCGTCATTCAGGTAGGTCTCTAACTCTTCCAGGGCGGCATCGACGCGCCAGCCGCGCATATCAAGCTGCATCGCCACTTCGGGCCGATCCTCGTAGCGTGGCAGCACAACCGATGACTGCACCCCTCGTTCGCGCTCGCGTTCCTCCACGGACGCCTGGCGTTTGCTGACGCGTTCCAGGTTATCTACGCTGACACGGGTACGCAAGGCTCCCATCTGCACATCCGCCTCACTGCGATCAGCCGATAGACCCAGTAGCTCGGCGTTCTGCCCAAAGCTCAAGACACGTACCGTATCGCCAATGCGCAATGGCCCTTCCAGCTTCTCCTCTTGTGGCGTCTCAACTTTCTTGCTGGGACGACGCGGGAGCGGTATCTGCTCCACCTTCTCTTCAAGGCTATTGACGCGTTGTCGAGACTCGCCCAGGCGTTCGCGAGTCATATTGACACGGCTCACGTCCACCTTGACTTTGGAAAGGGCCGTACGCACGTCATCTAGTTCGCGACTGGCCTGCGCCCTGGCATCGTTGAGGATTTTCACACGCTGCTCTTCCAGTTGGTGGCGTTCCTGTTCAAGCTGCCGCCGCTGATACTCGGCCTCGGTGCGCTCCATGTTGAGATGGAAACGCTCGTCCTCGACCGCTTTGCGCTCGGATTGCAGACCTTCCAGCAGGTTCTCCATACGCACACCTTCGCTCCCCAGGAATTCACGGCCACGTTCAATAATGCGCTTATCCAGGCCCAGGCGGTCGGCAATTGCCAGCGCATTGCTTCTCCCAGGCAGTCCGATACTCAAGCGATAGGTGGGAGAAAGCGTCTCGATATTGAACTCGACCGAGGCATTGACCACGCCGGGTTGCTCGTGCGCGAACGCTTTGAGTTCCGAATAGTGCGTCGTTGCCACGGTGGTAATGTGCCGCTCCTGCAAAAATGTAAGAATGGCGCGGGCCAGGGCCGAACCTTCGCTGGGATCGGTGCCAGCACCCAACTCGTCAAACAGGACCAGCACGCGTGCCGGTTTGGTACCCTGGCTCACCAATTCTTCGGATAGCTTCCCACGAATCTCCGGTGTACCGCGCTCCTGCCTGGCCTCGATCTGGCCCAGTATCTCGATAATGCGGCTGAGGTGAGACGAGAACGTGCTCAGGCTCTGCTCGATACTCTGCTCATCGCCAATATCGGCAAAGACATCCTCGAAGACCGCTATCTCGGAATGCTCTTCTACCGGAATGTGCATCCCCGCCTGCGCCATCAAGGTCAGCAAACCAACTGTTTTCAGGGCCACCGTTTTACCGCCGGTATTGGGACCAGTAATCACCACCATGAAGAAATCTCGCCCCAGGTGGAAGCTGATCGGCACGACGTTGCCCGTCAATAGTGGGTGACGAGCGTTGCGCAGATCAATGCGCCCCACGTCATTTAGCACGGGCGCACTCGAACGCGTCATGCGTCCATAACGTGCTTTGGCCAGGTGCAGATCAAATTCCGCCAACAGTTCGACCGCCAACTTGAGCGTTTCCGCTTCATGCCCAATTTCCAGCGAGAGCACGCGCAAGATGCGCTCAACCTCCTGTCGTTCCTCGATCTGCAATTGGCGCAGTCTATTGTTTAGTTCCACCACCACCAGCGGCTCGACATAGACGGTCGCGCCACTGGAAGACTGGTCATGGACGATGCCACGCACCTGGCTGCGATTCTCAGCCTTGACCGGCACAACATAGCGATCATTGCGAATAGTGATGATATGTTCCTGTAACGCGCTACCAAAGTCATTCACCAGGGTGCGCAGTCGCTCGTGCAAGCGTTGGTTGGCCCCGCGAATATCGAAGCGCAACTTTTGCAGCGTCGAGCTAGCCGTATCGCGCACTTCGCCCTCTTCGCTGATGGTCTCCTCGATACGCCGCACAATCTGTGGTCGCAGTGGTATATCCTCGCCCAGCCGATGCAACAATGGAAAATCTTCAGCATTCAGTTTGGCTAGCAAACGTGCGACATGGATCGCGCTCTGCGTCGTTGTCAACACCTCCAGCAGGTCAGCAGGAGTCAACACACCCTCGCGAGCGGCACGCGCCAGTTGCACGCGGATATCATGCGCCCCCCGCACGCTGGCATCAGCCTGTAAATCGAGTAAATGATAGGCTTCTGTGGTATAGGCAAGGCGACGCCGCGCCTCATCTATGTCTGGTGATGGCATTAGCTCCATCACCAGTTCTTTGCTGGCCGAAAAAGCAGCTTCTTTCGCCACTTTGGCCAGGATTTTAGGATACTCCAGCGTTAGTATACTTTTCTCATGCATAACAGTGCGTGATAATTCCTCTTATATTAAATGGGTGTGCTCAATAAAGTAGGGACAATATTGACAAAACAGGGCATAAATAAGATACCACATTTGACAACAAAGTGTAACAAGGATATCGATTGTGAAATTCCTGCGCCGCAACTCGCAAAAAGAGCAAACGCTATTCCACCTCCAAGGTGGTATGCACAGACTTCTTCTCCAGAAACGCGCCATAGCGGTTCGCCTCTGCGACGAAAGCGTGAGTTTCGGCTGTGGTCAGCGGAATAAAGAGGTTCGGAGTGATAATGACCGCGTCCTTTTTCAGCGTCCGCCTCCAGGTACCGACAACTTGACCATCCAGCACCAGGACATTGTTAAGGACGCTGCCACGAGAGTCAAATTTTTCCGTGTGCGAAGCATCAATTATAGCACTACGGTCTTTATAGCCAACCGTGTATTCGTCAAAATTCGGTAAGAGGTATGCCATCTGAGATAGCTCTTTTGCTGATGGTGCAGACGCCGCAAACCAATACGTCTGGTCGTCTACAACCTCATGCATGAGTTCGGATGCCACCATAGCGAGACCGGCTCGTGCATCGGCTGTCGTCAGTCCTGACCACCACACAAAATCTTGCAGAGTAGCCGGGCCATGGCTCGTAAAGTAACGCCTGGCGAATTCAGCCAGTGCTTCGTCATGATCTAACGTCCTCGTTTGTGGCACCCGCTCCTCAAGCAAGGCATACGTGAATTGATTGCCTCGTCTCGCCCCACTACAAACAACACCGTCTAATTCAGCGTGCATGATTATGTAGAGAAATCCCAGGTTCTCAGTCACAATACCAATTTGCTGAAGCACGGATACAAGTTCCAGGCGCGTAAGCTGCTTGCCGCCTTGTAATGCTTTTGCCAGCGCGGCGTTACTACGCGTAAAAATGGCGTTGTCTAAGCCAAGCGTTTGGTAATAATAGGCACTCGCTGCATGAACGCGCGGGGCCGTGAGCGTAAGAAGCCAGCGAATATCGGCGGGCGAGACAAAATGCCAGGTGGGCCGCATCACATGGGTACGAAGAATAGATCCATCAGCGACCGCTTGCTCAATATCATCAGAAGTCGCACTTTGCAAGCGCAAGCCAACGGCCCATTTTGCAGCCGCGTAATCCTGGGCCTGGACTGCACCCAGCCATTGCACCACATCACCTGGCTTTTCAAACGTGGGGTGGGTAATAAGTTGGTTGTGCAGTCGTCGATGCGCAATATCCAAGTTTGTCATTAGTATTGCTCCTTGTGTATGAACAGTCTGTAGGCGCCCAATTGATTGGCGCACCGCCGCACTCTGCCTGGGGGGCAGGTATCATCGGCCCGTTCCGCTTGCCGATCAATCGGCGGTACGCCAATCAATTGGGCGCCTACGGTTGCCTACATTTCGTATTATACCCTGTAAGGCGGGCATAATCAGTCCTCGTTTTAGAGTCTACCAGGGCGACCGCAAGGGGCAATACCATTCAAATAAGAAGAATATCCTGAAAGGAAGCGTTTTTCCAGGAGAAGGAGAGATGCCAGCGTTGCTTGCGACGAAAGGAGGAAAAGGCGCGTTTGACGACGCGCGGACAGAAGCGCAAGCGACGAGGCGGCAGCACGGTCTTGGGGTCACCTAGATCGGCGAGCAGGCGTTGCTGCAAGCGCGGCAGCTCGTCGGGGGCGACAATGGCGAACTCATAGGCGGCGGTATCCAGCACATGCAAGGCATGGGTAAAGCTGAGCCGATCAGGATCCAGGTTGGCTTGCAGCGCCGACTCATGCATCCAGGCCCGCACGGCATAATGGGCAAGCAAGAGTCCGTAGAGTTCCTGATAGAGCAGTTCGGGTGACTTACTGCGCAAGGGCTGCGAGCTGAGCCGTTGATGGGTTTTGACTTCATCGATGACCAGTTCAATCTCCCAGCGTTCATGATGGAGACAGATGAGGTCGATGGCCGGAGCTTGCACGGGATCCAAGAGCGTGGTCACGAGGCGATGGCGGGTCATGGGATCACTCGGGCGGCTGGTACGCGAGACCGGCAAGAGAGCCAGGTCCTGAGCGACTTCGGGCCGTAAGAAATA
>DASTKD010000288.1:0-4966 GCA_035716135.1 Ktedonobacteraceae bacterium | reverse complement strand
CTCATAAACCTGGGAAAATCGTTGAAATGCGAGAACAACGCATAGACTTGATGGACCGGAGCATCTATTCTGACAGATGCATGGTGTGTTGTGTAATCCTGCTGTTGTGTCATCTCTCTCTCCTTTCTCATCTGTACGAGGTATCTCTGCCCTCTTTCTTCCTCTCTGAACAGGGGTACAAAAAGTGGCATATAGGTAATATAGCATGGAATTGTGTAATAAATCAATATATTAAAGCTCAACATTTTATATCCTAAGCGATTTCTTATTTTTTTATTATTTTTCCACTATTATCAGATGCCCTTTGATTGTTCGGCGTTCGCTTTCTTTCTTCTCCGCCACGCCACACCTCGGCTCCTATCTGGATTGAGGACCTCTTGAGATGCTTGTAGGGAATTCAGATGGCTGCTTCTCCTCGCCTCTCCGTCTTGAGGACCTCTGTTGCTGCACAGAGGCCACTCTGTATCGCTCCCTGGATGCTGCTCGACTGGGTATACTCGCCCGCCAGGTACAGCCCCTTGAGCGTTGTCCGATTCTCTGGCAATTGATCGAAGATCCTCGGTTTTTGTGCAAACTGCGAGAAAGGGATGCGATAGCAGGCCAGGAACTTCCAGCGAGAGAGGTCCTGCTCAGGAAACCAGCCTGCAAGTTCATTCAGACTGCGTCGTGCCATGCGTTCATCATCCTGTTCAGCATGGTTCAGAACTGTCACGGAAAGCAAATGCTTTCTCGGCGGCGCATAGGTTGGTGCGATATTGGTGAGTAGCGCCACATGATTCACGTAGGCTGCCGGATCGGTATGGAGGACGATGGCGCGCTGCTCATACAGGCGCTCCTCTCCAGCAAAATAGAGACAGGCGCAGCCTACCCCTTCTGTTGGCAGGATCAAGCCGGTAAGCTTAGCTGCTACCGGGCTTTCTGTTGCGACAACTACCTGATCAGCTTCTATCTGCTCTCCATCAGCGAGGCGCACGCCGCGCACCCTACCCTCCTCTCTCAAAAGTTCACGCACTCGCGTACGGAAGCGGATGATCCCCGGTGGCAGGGAGGCCGCCAGTTGTTCGGCAATGCGCCCCATCCCCTCGGCTGGCAAGATCGTCTGCCCGCTCGCCAGCATTTTTATGACAAACTGGAACATGCGCGCACTCGTCGATAACTGACGATCAAGAAAGATCCCTCCGAAAAAAGGCCGCGCAAAGTGTTCCATGAATCCCTGCTCGGCAAAACCGAGTTGCCGTAAATAGTGTTCGGTTGAGACATCCTGTTCCTGCGGCAGACCCTTGCCAGCGAAGATCTCATCGGGTGAGAGCCTCAGCAAGGGTGGCAGCAGCCGCAGCACGCGCAACTTATCCGCGGCTGAAACAAGGGGATTGGCCAGGCTGGCCACTATTTTATCAGGTTGGCGTCGTGGATCGGAGAGCGTATAGCGTTTGCCATTTTTGACCAGCAAGGCCTCCGGGGCAAAGCAGCGTGGTTTGAGATCATCGTAACTGAACATGCGCTGCGCGGCGGGATAGGCGGTGAAAAGGACCTGAAAGCCTCGATCCAGCCGATAGCCTCCCTCATGGATATCGGTACGAACCCGTCCACCAACTCGGTCGCTCGCTTCCAGGATAAGGACAGATTGACCTGCTGCTGTCAGGGATCTGGCACAGGCCAGCCCTGCCAGACCAGCTCCAACAATCAGAATCATCAGGGGCTCCTTTCCTGATTGTAATCATGCCTGCTGCCCGGAGAAGGCAGCCAGGTCAGCAGCAAAGCATTGATCGGGGAGCGCAAGCCAAAAAGGGCGCATACCCCAACGCCAGTACTCGCATCAACAGGTAAAACAGTACGCCATGATACCAGCACCTGCCCTCTGGTACGCCCCCTCTCTGCTCGATTCTCATAGGCATGTGATCTCTTCTCTCTCGTTATGGTTAGAAAACGCTGACTCATCTGGTAGCCGACCATCAACATAGCATACTCATAAGACGCTGCATTTGACCCATTCAGGTAAGATCAATATGGAAAGAAGACAGCCCATAAGTTCTAAATCTGTTCACCGATAGGGGCTGGCGATGGTGCCTCTTCACGTCCGCTGGTTCCTGTTTCAATCTTCGAGCGCCCTGGTAATGTGAATGCCAGGGCTAGCGTTGCCACTGACAACCAGAAGGTTAGCCAGTAGGCATCGTTGATGGCAGCGATGAAATTCAACTGAAAGATGGGGCCATGCGGGTTAAAGATGGTGCCGATCAACTGACCCATAGCGGCTTTCTGTGCGGCGAAAGATGGCAGGCCCTGCTGCATCAGCGCCTGTACGCTGTGGATGAATTGCTGTCCTAACGAAGTCGCCGGATGATGAATATCGCTCACCGATGCCTTTTGATAGATGGCAAACTGCGTAGTGATGATGGTGCCGAGCAGGGCGATGCCAAAGGACTGGAAGACATTGCGCGTGGCGTTGAGCAGCGAACTGGCGCGTGGCAATTGCGCTGGTCGCAGGCCGGTAAGCGCGGCTGTCAGTGTCGTTTGCAGTACGCAGCCCAGCGCGACACCACGAATCGCCACAATAATCATGATTTCGAGATAGGATGTGTCAACGCCGATGTGCGCAAACTCGAAGGTGTTGACCGCTAGTAGCAGGCTGCCGAAGGCGAGCAGCCAGCGCGGGCCAATCCGGTTGTAGAGGAAACCTGCGATGGGTACGACAATGCCTGACGAGATCGCCAGGGGTAGCACCAGTAGCCCGGCCTCCAGTGGAGTGCGCCCGCGCAGGGTTTGCAGGTAGATGGGCAACAGGAACTCCGCGCCGAAAAGCGCGATCACACTGACCCAGCCCAGCATATTCGCGAACAGGTAGGTACGCCGGGCAAAGAGTCGCAGATCGAGCAAGGGGTCCTTGACGCGCAATTCGACGATCACGAAGGCCAAAAAAGCGACGAATCCAATACTTAGCAACGCGAGAATGCGCGGCGAGGTCCAGCCATCGCCGCTGCCGCGCTGGATGGCGTAGAGCAGCGTACCAAAGCTGACGGTTGAGAGCAGGATGCCGGGAATATCCAGTCGCGCCGAGGTGCCGCGCCGGTTCTCGCGCAGCCAGAGCGCGCCCAGGATGATGCCCGCGATGCCAACAGGAATATTGATGAAGAAGATGTAGCGCCAGTCAAGGTACTGCACGAAGTAGCCGCCCAGCACCGGGCCGCTGGCTGGAGCGACGATTAACGGGATGCCATAGATGCCAAAGGCCGCTCCCCGTTCTCTTTCCGGGAAGGCTCCGAAGAGCAGCGCGATCCCTAACGGCCCCAGCATTCCTCCGCCCAGTCCTTGCAGGGCGCGGAAGACCACCAGCAATGGCAGCGACGGCGAAAAGGCGCACAGGATCGAACCCGCTACAAACAGTCCCAGCGAGGTAAGATAGACCCGCTTGATGCCGAAGCGCTCAGAGAACCAGCCAGCCATCGGCGTCACAATGCCCAGCGCCAGCACATAGGTCGTCAATATACCGTCTATCTGGTCAACCGAGGCCCCGAAGACGCGCTGGAACGTCGGTATGGCAACATTGACCGCCGTGGAATCCAGGATAACCATGAAGGTGCCAAAGATGACCGAGGCCAGCACCTTCCATTTATAATTTGAGTCCCCATTGTTCGTCGATGGTGACATATCGGAGCCAACTATACCTTGCAATGATTCCATGTACAACTCTCCCTACATATGACTTATCATTTGATAAGCTACAGGTAAAAAAAACAGGTCTCTTGCTCAGAGACGACAAATACGGACGGGGAAGATTATGGATTAGCCAGGCCGTGAAGCAAGATGCTGACTGCCTGTTGAACGGGTGCGCTTTCTCCGCTTATGACCACGTCACGTTGGCCGCTGGCAAGGATATACGAAACGTAACTCAAAAATAGGTAGGCGCAGGCGACCGGGTTGACTCCTCCGTGCTGCTCATCGCGCAGTTGTCCATCGCGCTGTCCCTGCTCGAAAAGCTCGGCCAGGGGCGCGATCATGTTAGCGCGAAACTCTCTGTCGAGCAGCGCGCGTGCCTCTGCCGAAAGCTCATAGCGAATATCGTGTATCATCAAATTATGGTCATGTTGTGTGGCTCCGACCAGGTAGGCAGCCGCGCGTCTCAGTCGTTCCTCAATATGTTCGTTGCGCCGCACGATACGCTCCAGCCCGGCGTGGGTACGGGCAAGTTCTTCCTGCGCCATCGCTGTGTAGAGATCTTGCTTATCTTTGAAATAATGATAGAGCGCTGGCTGCGTCAAGCCGCAGGCATCAGCAATCTGGCGCGTAGTGATAGCCCGGTACCCATATTCCATGAATAATCTCCGGGCAACCTGTACAATCATACGCCTTGTCTCCTGTGCTTCCTCCGCTTCCCTGTGCAAGACATTTTTTCGCTGCCTACCACTCATATTGCTCCCTCATATTTCTATCAACTGATAAATACTATAGGGCAGGAAAAGAGGGAAAGTCAACATATCGGGGATAAACTAAACTGAACTACTGTTTCTCTCCGATTTGTTGCAAAACCATGCGTCTGAGTTGGGTGACGATGGTCTGGATATCTCCATCCGCATAGACGCCGGGAACTCGTGCAATGAGATCAAGACGCTGCTCGAACGCCTGCCCGCCGAAAATCAACGTTGGACGCGGAGGTGGTAAATCCTGTACCTTCTGTCCAAGTTCAGCTACTGCCTCCAGATAAGCAATCAGTGTGGCAGAAACGCAGATCAGCGCGGGAGATACTTGCTTGACTGTCTGTAAGAGACTCGCGCTTTCAATGTTTTGGCCCAGGTGGGCGACATGTAAACCGGCTCGTCGTAACAGGAGCGCTAACATGAGCGGAGCCAACTCATGTAATTCGCCAGGAGCGCAGCAGGTAATCACTAATGGGCTGGTATGGCTGGCTGGCATGGTGTGGAGCAGGTTGGTCAGCCAGCCATGAAAGAAAGCGCTGGCAAAATGTTCGACT
>DASTKD010000287.1:0-5195 GCA_035716135.1 Ktedonobacteraceae bacterium | reverse complement strand
GGCTATGGTCTGGACGGCAGCAGCCAGCAGCGCGGCGGCAAGTGGGGGCGCGTCTCCGGTCTCAGTTTCATCCCGCAGACTATTCAGCTTGGGATGCGCAGTCTCTTTCGCAAACGCGCGCGTGCCATCCTTACGCTGCTCACGCTGGTCATTGCCGGTTCGGCTTTTCTGGCCGTGCAGACCACCGCCTATTCATTTGGCACCTTTCTTGACCAGGTCTTTACCGCCTATCATTTTGATATACTGGTTTCGGTGCCAGACCCCGAACCAATTCGCAAGCTGCAACAGTCGCTGATGAGCGTCCAGGGTGTGCAACGAGTCGAACCGCTGATCTGGAACGATGTCGATACCGCGTGGGGTACCGGCCTGCTGACCGGAGTGGAACCAGGCACGCAACTCTACCAGAAACAACTCGTCTCCGGTCGCTGGTTCGATCCAGCCGATCAAGATGCCGTGATTATCAGCCAGGATGCCGCCGCTAAGTCCGGCTTGCAGGTGGGCGACTCCATCTCGTTTCATGGAGCGACCGCTTCGGCTATCTGGAACATTATCGGCATCGTCAAAGACTATAACGGCATTGGCCCCGGCGCGCTGGGCGTCTTACTGGCCCCCATCGCCGAAATAAACGCCTTCAAACAACTGCCGCCAGATTTTGTCCAGACGGTCATGCTTTCATCCAGCGATAGCAGCGCGGCGGGCGTCAACGCGCTCGCTTCGCGCATCGATACATCGCTGAGCGCCAGCTGCGTTCAGGCCAGCATAACCACCGCGCAGCAGCAAATCCAGCGCGACCAGGGCGAATTTCAAATTCTCTATGCCCTGCTCGATACAGTAGCAGTCATCGTCGCGCTGGTTGGCGCAATCGGCCTCTTCAATACGCTGGCAATGAGCGTGCTGGAACGGCGGCGCGAAATCGGCATCCTGCGCTCGATGGGCGCGAGTGGCCGCAAAGTGGCGCAGGTTTTCTGGACTGAAGGCATCTCGCAGGGCGTGATTTCCTGGCTCATCGCGCTGGCTCTGGGTATCCCCGCCTCGTATGGTTTCGTGCTGCTGCTGGGCAATATCCTGGTGCCTGTTCCCTTTGCCTTCAGTTCGATGAATCTGCTCTGGATGTTGATTTTTATCTTACTTGTCGCCACCGTTGCCAGTGTTGGACCCGCCTGGGGAGCGGCGCGAGTCAAGATCGCGCAGACGCTGCGCTACGAATAAATTTCCCTTTGGAACGCGCGTTTGCCTTGACTTTCGTGAAACGATATGATACACTTATTATGTCCATTGATGGGACACCCAGGGAAAGCATAGACCCTGGCATCAGGCGAGAGGACTCGCATTGGGCATCCGAGAGGAGTACCTATGAAACCAATGAAGAAACCAATCCGCCTTTTAGGAGTCGTATTTCAGATCGACTAGTAGGGCCCGTAGAAGCGGGCGAACCGAGCCGCTGGGCTGATTATCCACTACCTTGCTTACGTTGCTAGCTCTTAATTATACGAGTAGCAAGTCTTTTGATGACTTACGTCGCGGGTTGGCATCAGTATCCAGCGGATCATTTATTACGGGCATATCTTTACACACAATGCCCCCCTATATGATGTATATACTCGGTTTGACGTGTCACGGGAGTTGTGCAGAAACACACACACAGGGCCTGGAAATTATGAATCCAGGTCCTGCTGCTTTTTGGCGAAATCTCTTTTCTTCTTGAATGTTCCCAACCACCACCAAAATACCCATTTCTGATGCAAAAAGAGCGCGCGAATCGCTTGAATATTGCTGGACAACTATGTTACTATGGGTATACCAATCATCGCTAAAATTGTGTAGTGGAAAGAAGGAATTGTCATGGACACGTTAAAACAGCAAAAAAATCGTGGCTATGTGATCGCTGGTATTGGTGGTGTCGTCGCGTTCGTCGCTTTCTTCTTACCCTATATTTCCGCGACTGGAACTGCGTCCCTGAGTGGCATTTCCTGGAGCGGTTCGACGCTGGGCGGCGCACTCTATTTTGAACTGCTGGCATCGCTGGTTGCCGTTGCCATCCCTCTCGTACTCATCTACAGGAACAATGCCTTTGGCCTGACAACTATGCCATTGGACAAACAGATTCGCTATGGCATTTTTGCTCTGATGGGTGCGGGCGCAGTTGGTTTATTGTGCGAGTTAATTCTGGCGGTCAATCATGCTACCATCGATGGCGTTGATTTGACGGGCTATGCTGTTGGTCTGGGTTTCGGCTGGTGGTTATACTTGCTGAGCGCGATTGCCATCGTTGTTGGCGGTGTAATGGCTTTGAGAAATCCGCAAACACTGGCAGGCAATGCGTGGCAATCTTCTGTCAGTCAGTATCCCTATAACCAATCCTACCCGCCGCAGTCAACCCAATACCCACCTTATCCACCGTATTCGTCCCAGTATCCCGCGAACGCGGACCCGGAGCAATACCTGCCGACTGAGATGGGCCAGCCATATGGCCCGACCGAGCGACGCCCCATGCCCCAGACCGGCACGCCGCAATATCCTAATACCGCGCCACATACGCAGCCATTCCCGCCGTCGGGGGAACTGCCACCACCTCCGCCGCCACCATATTCATCGCAGCAGTTGCCGCCTGTCTGATCAGAGCTTATGAATCATTGCTGTGATGGCGAGGAAGGCGACCGCAAGGGTCGCCTCTACTAAGACGCGGTCAGGAAAGAGAGGACGTTCTTAGTAGAGGCGATCCTTGCGTCGCCTTGCCCTTTCCCCCCCATCCTGGCAATCATTCACAAATCCTGTCTGATATATTTCAGTCGCCCAGCGACAGAATCGCCATAAACGCTTCTTGCGGAATCTCTACGTTGCCCACCATCTTCATGCGCTTTTTGCCCTCTTTCTGCTTTTCCAGCAGCTTGCGTTTGCGTGTAATGTCACCGCCGTAGCACTTGGCGAGTACGTCCTTGCGCATGGCTTTGACCGTCTCGCGGGCGATGATACGCGCGCCGATGGCGGCCTGGATAGGCACCTCGAAAAGTTGGCGCGGGATGAGGCTGCGCAGCTTCTCAACCAACGAGCGCCCCTGTACATACGCCTTGTCGCGGTGCATAATCAGCGACAGGGCATCGACAGGTATACCGTTGACGAGGATGTCGAGCTTCACAAGATCGGCTTCATGATAGCCGCCAAAGCTGTAATCGAGCGAGGCATAGCCCTGCGTGCGCGACTTGAGCTGGTCGTAGAAATCGGTAATCAGTTCGGCCAGGGGGATGCTATAGGTCAGCAGTACGCGCTCGGCTTCTATGTACTTCATCTCTTTGAAAGTGCCGCGCCGCGTCGTGACCAGGTCCATGATGGTGCCGATATAGCGCGTGGGAGTGAAAATGGAAATGTCCATCCAGGGTTCTTCGATTTTCTCGATCTCGCCCGCGTCGGGCATCTCCGATGGATTGTCCACCTCCAACTCTTCGCCGTTGGTGCGTGTCACATGATACTGCACGCTCGGCGCAGTAGCGAGGATGTCCAGGTTATACTCGCGTTCGATGCGCTCCTGTACGATCTCCATGTGCAGCAGGCCCAGGAACCCGCAGCGAAAACCGAAGCCCAGCGCGGTCGATGTTTCCGGCTCGAAGAATAACGAGGCATCGTTGAGCTTGAGGCGGTCCAGCGCATCCCGCAATAAGGGATACTCGTTCCCTTCGACGGGATAAACGCCCGCGAATACCATCGGCTTGGCCGGGCTGTAGCCCGGCAGAGCTTCGACACGCCCCAGAGCGTTGGGAACGGTGATGGTATCACCCACGCGGCAATCTTTCACGTTCTTGAAGCCGGTAGCGACGTAGCCGACTTCTCCGGCGGAAAGCGTTTGCGAGGAGATCAGGCGCGGCTGAAAATAGCCAGCCTCTAGAATCTCGGTGGTGCTGCCCGTTGCCATCATCACAATTTTCTCGCCCTCGCGCAGTTCGCCATCCACTATACGCACATAAGCGATCACGCCCTTGTAAGCGTCGTAATGCGAGTCGAACACCAGCGCGCGCAACGGCTCAGGCAGTTCGCCTTTGGGGGCCGGAACCTGCTTGATGATGGCTTCCAGAATATCCTGTGTGCCGATGCCTTCTTTGGCCGATGCCAGGATGCATTCCTCTCTGGGAATACCAATCACATCCTCGACCTCTTGCATTACTCGTTCCGGCTCGGCGCTGGGCAGGTCGATTTTGTTAATGACCGGAATGATGGTTAGATCTGCTTCAAGCGCCAGGTAGAGGTTTGCCAGCGTTTGCGCCTCGATGCCCTGCGTAGCGTCGATTACCAGCAGCGCGCCCTCGCACGCGGCCAGGCTGCGCGACACTTCGTAGGTGAAGTCGACGTGTCCCGGTGTGTCGATCAGGTTGAGTTCGTACTGCTCACCATCCAGCGCGCTATAGAGCATACGCACGGCCTGCGCCTTGATGGTGATGCCTTTCTCGCGCTCCAGATCCATCTGATCGAGCGTCTGCTCCATCAGTTCGCGTTTAGAGACGGTGCCGGTATATTCAAGCAGGCGGTCAGCCAGCGTCGATTTGCCATGATCGATGTGGGCGATAATGCAAAAATTGCGAATATGTGCCTGGTCTGTCATTCAATGATTCCTCCGCACAACACCTCATCCCCCTCTGCGCCGCCATAGAAAACGGCGGCCTGTCCGGGTGTGACGGCCCGTTGTGGGTGTATAAATGTGACGCGCGCGCGATTGCCCTCCAGGGGTGTGACCATCGCTTCCTGTTCGGGCGCTTTGTAGCGGATGCGCGCACGCGCCGTAAATGCTTCCATAGGTGTCTCGCCGCTGACATAGTGCATCTTACCGACGATGCAGCTCGTCTTTTCCAGCGCGCTCGCCGGCCCGACGATCAGCGCGTTCGCTTCCGCGTCGATCTTTAGTACGTGTAGCGGCTCAGGCGAGGTCAGCCCCAGTCCTTTGCGCTGCCCGATGGTATAGTAGGCCAGCCCGCGATGCCGTCCCAGGGGCGTGCCGCTGGTATCAAAGATAGGGCCGGGCTTAGGTATCGAGATGATGCCGTTTGCATGTGTTGCCTGTGCCACGCTGCCCACACCAGCGCCAACAAGTACCGGGTCTGCTCCCTGATTTACGGCGTAGCGATCAATAAAGCCGCGATAATCGTTTTGCGCTACGAAGCAAATTTCCTGGCTTTCGGCCTTGCTTGCCACGCTCATACCGCGTTGTG
>DASTKD010000286.1:0-5709 GCA_035716135.1 Ktedonobacteraceae bacterium | reverse complement strand
AGGGCGCGTCAATCTGATTGTGGGGAAAAACAATATTGGAAAGTCGAGCTTGCTGGAAGCGTTGCAGTTGTATGCCCGGAGAGGATCACCAGAGTTGATCTGGGATATCTTGGGGACGCGCGATGAAAATAGACAACCAACTAGCCGTCTCTCAAGAGATGCAGCTAAAATAGAGGATTTACTTACTTCCCTTAAATACTTATTCTATGGACGTAAGGAGATTAAGGGATATTTTGATCCTATTTTGATTGGTCCTATCGATTCTCCTGAAAATACACTTTCCATTACCGTTAGCTGGTATGGTTCGCATATTGACGAGGAGGGGAACCGCAAAACGCAACTCCTAGAGCCTGAAGAGTATAATTTAGTTGATAATCCTACCCCCCGTTTCACTATTCAGATGGATAGCCAGCAACCGATTAGCTACCCACTCAGGCTCGATCCACTTGCTCCTTCTGGCTTGCTCAGATCAGAATTTGAGGGAATCGATTGTGTTTTTGTATCAGCTAATGGCCTGGATAGAGATAAGGAGCAAGATGTTGATTTATGGGATGGTGTAGCACTGAGGTCATTAGAAAATGAGGTTCTGAACTCTCTGCGCCTTATCGCGCCAGGAGTGGAGGGTCTGAATTTTATAGGAGATGCACGGTCTGTAAGACTCAGAAGAGACGTTGCCTCTTCTCGGAGGCGTATTCCAACTGTGAGAATATCCGATATCGACGAACCTTTGCCTCTACGAAGCCTGGGAGATGGAATGCAACGTATGCTTGGGATAGCTTTAGCTATAGCCAATGCAAAGGATGGAATATTATTGGTCGACGAAATTGAGAATGGCATTCATTATTCTGTCCAACCGGAGTTATGGCAGCTAATCTTTCAGTTAGCTCATCGTCTCAATGTACAAGTATTCGCGACCACTCATAGTTGGGATTGTATCGAGGGATTCCAAAAAGCGGCTCAGGAAAATACGGAGGAAGAGGGAATGCTTGTTCGGCTATCGCTTCTAGGCGATGATGTAATTGCTACGTTATTTGATGAACGGAAGCTTGGTATTGCTACTCGTCAGCAGATTGAGGTGCGTTGAAAATGGGTAAAAGTGTGGTGAGAAAGGAAGAGTCACAGAATAATCTGCTGCTCGTTGAGGGGAAAAATGATCAACATGTCATTTGGAGTTTATTAGAACATTATCATATTCCTGAGCTATTTGAAGTCAGATCTATTGATGGGGTTGGTAAGCTTCCAGTAGCTTTAGAAGACAAGACTGTAAGGCTCTTAGAGTCCTTTGAGGTTCAGCTTACTACGATTGTAAAAGGTAGGTTAGGCATAATAGTAGATGCTGATACTGATCTCTCTGCTCGCTGGGCATCTCTGAAGCATATTTTGAAGAGTTCAGGCTATAATGCGATACCAAAGAATCCTGTTTCCGGTGGAACCATCATTCTACAGGAAAAGAAACCCATTGTGGGCATCTGGCTCATGCCTGATAACACAATTCCGGGCATGTTGGAAGATTTTATTGGTTTTCTTAGACCACAGAATGATTTACTCTGGCTTATGGTTGATGAGGCTGTGCTGAAAGTCAAACTGTTAGAAGAAGAGCATCGTTTTCGTAATGCGCATGAAAGCAAAGCCAAAATTCATACCTGGCTTGCATGGCAAAGGGACCCGGGCAAGCCAATGGGGCAGGCGATAACGGCTCACTATCTTGATGCTGATGCTTCTCACGCTCAGCAATTAATCGCCTGGATTCGCAAATTATTTGACCTCGAATCACTCTAGAGAGTATTTCTTTGAGCTACTTGCCTATAGTATGAACATACCGGCGAAACATGATTGAAGGAGCCGCGCAATGGATCTCATCATTCGACACGCGAAGCTAAAAGGTCGACCTGGAAGCTGGGATATTGGCATCAACGGCGAGCGGATTGTGGTTCTGGCTGAACAGATTCGAGACGCGGGGGGTATAGAAATCGACGCGGTGGGGAATCTGGTGATGCCAACGTATGTGAACGGGCATATTCACCTGGATAAATGCTTTCTGCAAGAAAAGATGCGGCCCAATAAGGACTATACTTTTGGCGAGTGCCTGGAGTTGACGTGGGAGCATAAGGCGCGTTACACGACGGAGGATATTTTGGAACGGGCCGGGCGTGCTATTGAGGAAGGCATTCTCAATGGTACGACGGTCTTTCGCGCTTTTGCCGACGTAGATAGCTATGCTCAATTGCGCGGAGTCGAAGGGTTACTGGCATTGCGCGAACGATGGCGCGATGTGGCGCGTATCGAGGTGGTGGCCTTTCCGCAGGAGGGCATTATCCGTGACGCTGGTACGCATGAACTGATGGAGGAGGCGATGCGCCTGGGGGCCGATGTTGTGGGCGGTTTGCCCTGGTTCGAGATGCTTGACGACGAGGCGCGGGCGCACATCGACTTCTGCTTTGAACTGGCGAAGCGTTACGACAAAGATATTCACATGCTCGTCGATGATACCGATAATCCTTTGAGCCGTTCGTTGGAATACCTGGTGGTCAAAACCATGCGCGAGGGATTTCAGGGGCGCGTCTCGGCCAGCCATTGCGGGGCGCTGGCGGCTTATAACGAGGTTCACGCTTATAAAGTGATGGACTTGCTCAAGCAGGCCAACGTCAGTATTAGCAGCAATCCGCATATCAGCCTGGTGGTGCAGGGACGCTACGATCGGGAACCAATACGGCGCGGCATTACGCGTGTCAAGCAACTCTGGCGGCATGGCGTGAATGTTTTTTCCTCGCAAGACGATGTTGCCGATCCATTTTATCCCTTTGGGCGCAACGACCAGCAGGAAGTCGTCAGCTACATCTGCCATACCGCGCATATGGCGGCTCCCAGCGAGATCGAGGCCGCTTTCGATTTTGTCACCTATAATGCCGCGCGCGCTTTGCGCCTGCCAGACTATGGCCTGGGACCCGGATGCAAGGCAGATTTGAATGTGCTGGCTGCCTCAAATGTCCGTGAGGTAGTGCGCTTACAGCAACCGCCCGGCTGGGTTATCCGCGCGGGAAAGGTGCTGGCGCGTACTACATTGCAGAGAGAATTTACATGGTAAGAGCATAGCCGTGCAAAAACTGTTTCCCTCTACGATACTCTACGGGGCAGACTATAACCCGGAACAGTGGCCCGAAGCCGTCTGGCTGGAGGACATGCGCCTGATGAAAGTGGCGCATGTCAACATGGTGACAATCAACGTCTTTGCATGGGCATTGCTTGAACCCGCGCCAGATACATACAGTTTTGAGCAACTTGATCGCATTATGGATATGCTGGCCGAACACGGCATCGCGGCAGGTCTGGCGACGGCAACCGCGACGCCGCCCACCTGGATGAGTCGCATGTACCCCGCAATGTGGCCCGTGACGCTCGACGGCAAGCGCCTTAGCTATGGGTCGCGCCAGCATTATTGCCCCAATAGCGTCGATTACCGGCGCAAAGCCGACGCCCTGGTACGTAGATTGGCTGAACGCTACGGCAAGCATCCCGCGCTGGCGATGTGGCATGTCAATAACGAGTATGGAGATCATATCAGTGCCTGCTACTGCGATCAATGCGCGATTGCTTTTCGCGCCTGGCTGAAGGTGCGCTATAAAACGCTGGATGCGCTGAATGCCGCGTGGTCAACGAGCTTCTGGAGTCAGCGTTACTACGATTGGGAAGATATTATCCCGCCGCGCCTCTCGCCTGCCAGCAATAATCCGGGTCAGATGCTCGATTACCAGCATTTCATGTCCGATTCTTTGCTGGAATGTTACCAGTTAGAGGCGAATATCCTGCGCGAAGTAACTCCAACTATTCCCATTACCACGAATTTTATTGTGTCGTTTAAGCCGCTAGACTATTTTCACCGGGCGCGATACATGGATATTATTGCGTTTGATATTTATCCGAAGAATACAACGCTGCCCTGGGAGAATGCTTTCAAGCATGATCTGATGCGCTCGCTCAAAGATGGGCAGCCGCATCTGGTGATGGAGCAGACGCCGGGGCAATTGAACTGGATGGCGCAGAATCCCCAGAAGCGACCCGGACGCATTCGTCTGCAAAGCTGGCAGGCCGTCGCGCATGGTGCGGATGGCGTGATGTACTTCCAGTGGCGTCAATCGCGGGGAGGGGCGGAAAAGTTTCACAGCGCCATTGTGCCGCACGAAGGCAGCGAGCATGGGCGCATTTTCCAGCAGGCGGCGCAGCTCGGCGCGGAACTTGAGCGCATCGCGCCCGATGTGGTCGGTTCGCGTATTCAGGCGCAGGTTGCAATCGTTATGGACTGGCAAAACTGGTGGGCTGTCGAATACCTGCCGGGGCCGAGCGACCGCCTGCGCTACCTGGAACAGCTTCACCTGTGGTATCATGCCCTGCACGGATTGAACGTGGCGATTGATATTGTGACGCCTGAGCATGATCTGAGCCAGTACCGCGTGGTGATCGCTCCTTTGCTTTATATGCTCAAACCCGGAGTGGCGCAAAACCTCGAACGCTACGTCGCCGCCGGAGGAACCTTGCTTATAACGTTCTTCAGTGGCATCGTCGATGCGCATGATCGCGTGATATTGGGTGGCTATCCCGGCGAACTGCGCAAGCTACTCGGTATCTACGTGGAAGAATTTGACCCCTGGACTGAAGAGATGAGTAACGCGGTTATCATTGCTGACGGGCCGTTGCAGGGCAAATATGCCTGCAATCTATGGGGCGAAGTGGTGCATCTTGAGGGGGCGAACGCACTGGGAGTTTTTGCCAGCGATTATTACGCGCATGGCCCGGCTCTGACCGCCAACTGGTTTGGCGATGGCACAGCGTATTACCTGGCTACGCAGGCAAGTGATGAACTGGCCGCTAAACTGGCACAACTGCTTTGCCAGCAAGCTGGAATTGAGTCATTAATGAAGGTTGCTGAAGGGTTGGAGGTGACGCGCCGCACACATAGCAATGGGCGCAATGTATACTTTATACTGAACCATAACGACTCGCCAGAGCAGGTCACATTGCCGCCGCGAACTTTCACGTCGCTATTAGAAGGGTCGGAGTTATCTGGACAGGTAGAGATAGCAGAGCGCGGTGTACTAATTTTGTTGGAGAAATGAGGTAGAGCATCAATGCAGCAATTTGACTGGGCCACATTCTATAAGCATACGCGAGAGCGACCGCCCTGGCCGCGAATGATACGGGCGGCATCGCTGGTTACGCGCAAGGATCGCGCGCTCGACCTGGGCTGCGGAGCGGGACGCGACACACGCTATCTACTCTCACAGGGGTTTCAGGTGACGGCAGTTGACGCGGATGCCAACGCTATGACCATCCTGGCAACCTTTCCACAGGAGAAACTTCGCGCCGTACAATCCTCGTTCGTGGATTTCATGTTTGAGAACTATGATCTCATCAACGCGCATTTCTGCCTGCCCTTCCTTGCACGCGAGCAATTCTATAGCGTTTTTGGCAAGGTGCATCAAGCTCTCAATCCCGAAGGCATCTTTGTAGGCCAATTCTTCGGCATACATGACCAGTGGAATACGCCTGAGCGTGCCGAAAAAATGACCTTTCTGACGAGAGAAGAGGCTATGCAGGCATTACAGGGGCTGGATGTCGTTGAATTTGATGAAGAGGATGTCGATAGCGTCGTTGCGGACGGCTCGCCCAAACACTGGCACGTTTTTCATATCATCGCGCGCAAGTTATCCAGCT
>DASTKD010000285.1:0-9026 GCA_035716135.1 Ktedonobacteraceae bacterium | reverse complement strand
CCGGCAAAGCAGGAAACCACGCAGGAATCGCAGAGCGACGAGGACAAGCACAAGGCCCCCACATCCGCACCCCTCATCCCCTTGTCCCTACAAGACGAGTACACCCCTCCCTTTTCATTGTCCGCTTCGGTGTCAAACTTCATTAGATTAGTAGATTAGCGCGGCCAAATTGGCTATAAATCCTCACACCCGCGCGAACAGGTCGTTCTCTCCTTCAATGTCGGGGCCGACACGGGTGGCGGCCAGTTGGAAATACTCGTACATGCGCCACTTGCGCTGCATTTCCGGCGGCATTTGCGCCATGGCGTTGTTGGGGTCCATCTGGGTGCGATGCATAGACCACGAGCGGTTCTTAGTTTCCAGCCAGGGTTCTACGTTGAGGCGAACGTTGATGAGCTCGTCGGGTAGGCCCAGTTTTTCGGGATCGAGGTTACTGAACGAACCCTGGTAGTCGCGCTCGCGCATCAGTTCCCCTATCTGGCGGATGAAGCTGCGCGGGAAAGAGGTATAGTAGAGTTTCGAGACCAGGTGGGCGGGGCCGTGTTCGGGATATTGCACGGCATCGGCAGCCGCGTAAAAGGCGCTGGTGGTGTGGCGATAGATGGCTATGTGATCGGGATGTCCATAGCCGCCGGTTTCGTCGAACGTCACCATCACCTGCGGGCGGAACTGGCGAATGATGGCGACCAGCTTGCCCACTACCTCGGCGGCGTTGGCCTGCGCCAGGCTGTGTGGGTTCGCGTTATCCGCTGTGCCTGCCATACCCGAATCGCGGTAATCCAGAAACCACAGGTTATGCACGCCCAGTGCTTCAGCCGCCGCGCGCATCTCGCCCTCGCGCACCTGGCCTAAATTTTCCGGTGTGGCTAAGGCGGGATCGGCGATTTCACCAACCTCGCCGCGTGTGGCACACACCAGGCCCGGCTCAACATCTAACGTGCTATAATGGAGCAGCGCGCCGCTCGTTGTTCCCTCGTCGTCGGGGTGGGCAAAGACGCCCAGGAGTCGTTTCGTTGACATGAAAATTCCTGTTCTTTTTTCTCTGGACTTGAACCTCAAGTTACGTTGTACTGTAACATCACATCCATACGGCTGTCAAATAAGACGAGCCAGGGCGACCGCAAGGGTCGCCCCTACGCTGTCCGGCTGGCAAGGAGCCAGGGCGACCGCAAGGGTCGCCCCTACCATATACGGCTACCTTATCTATTACACTAATCCTTTAGGAATAGATCAAGTATTTGCGATGTGACTCTATCTTTTCTGCGGGAAATGTGTTATATTGTGTTTAGTGGGGCTGACCGAAAGGAGCATAAGCATAAAATGGCAAGAACGATCTTAGATAAAGAACTGCAGGACCTGGAAGAACAAATTAGCAGGCTGGGCGCGCTGGTAGACGATGCGCTGGAGAAAGCTCTTGATGCATTGGAAACGGGCGATTTGGCGAAATCTGGCATGGTCATCGAGGCGGATGCCATGATTGATAGCCTGCGAGCCGCCATTGAGGAACATACGATTCGCCTCTTGACGCTGCAACAGCCGCTGGGCGGGCGCGACCTGCGCTTTCTCACCTCTGCTCTCTCAATCGCGGGCGATCTTGAGCGCACAGGCGATGGCGCAGCGGGCATCGCGCAAATTATCCTGCGTATGTCGCCCCTGCGCAGTTCCAATGGTGTGCCGGGCGCAAGCAAAGGGAATTCGAAGGAATCAGCGCCTGATAGCGCTGAAATCAGCGAAATGTCTGTGCTGCATGGTATGCTCGAGCTGGGGAAAGAGGCGCGGCGCGTCTTGCAGGGAACTATGGACGCTTTCGCGCGACATGACGCGGCGGCCGCTCGCTACATCTGGGAAGAAGACGACGTGGTAGATGTGCGCTATCACCTTGTGCGCCATGATCTCATGACCATGCTCGAAGGAGGGCAGGCCATCCCTGCTCTGCAAAGCGATTCGCGCATCCTGCAACGCGCCACCTATCTGCTCTGGATTGCCCATAAGTTAGAGCGCGTGGGCGACCACTGCTCCAACGTGTGCGAGCGTGTTGTGTTCATCGTGGAAGGCGAAACGAGCATCAAGCCTGCTCAGGAAATGTGATATTATCGCTTCATCCGCTCATGTACCAGTTCCCATGTTGGGATGCCGGTGATGCCCTCTTGTTCGATGGAGAGGGAGGCGACACAGTTGGCGAAATCGACCGCCTGGCGGGGGTCTTTATGGCGGTAGAGGTTGACCAGGAAGGCGGTGGCGAAGACATCGCCCGCCCCGGTAGGGTCGTTTTCTACAGCCTGGTAGGCGGGGAATGTTTCCTTCTGACCGCGCTGGAAGAGGGTGGCTCCGTGCTTGCCGTCGGTTGCTACCAGCAGCGGGACGTGCATACTCCATTGTGTCAGGATGGCATCGCCATTGGCGCGGTTGCCTTCCGCGAATGGCAGCAGGTCATCGTGGCTGAGGATGAGCGCATCCAGCAGAGGTAAGACCTCCTGGGCGGCTGTCCAGGGTGAGGGCCAGACACGGCCATTGTTATCCCAACGACGCAGCCAGCCCTGGGGAGTGGCGGCCAGGATAGAACCGGGGCGTCGTGGAAAGTGGCGTAGTAACGCGGGTGTGAACTCCTGGTCAAGCGGGGCAAATAAGACAATGGGAGCGTCTTGCCAGGGTTCGGGAACATCCGAGGTTGCCAGTTCGCCGGCTCTGGCCTGGAGAAACTGGGTACGAAAGCCTTCATGATAGGTGTTGACAAAAGTGGTTGTTTCGCTTGATGTACGGGCGGCAAGGCCGATGTTGGGCAGGCGGGTTGGTAATAATTCCAGCCACGCGGCATCGGCGCGGGTAACGATGCCAGCGGCTAATCCTAAACGATGGGCGGTGAGGGCAGCAAATGTGACGGTACCGCCCAGCGCGAATGTGCCATCAGCGCGCACATCACGGGTAACGTGGCCGATGGTGAGGAAATCGGGCGCATTCCCCGTGTGAGGAAGATGAAAAATGGAAGACAAAGCATCCTCCTCATACGGAATATCTTAAAACGATTTTTAGCGACCGGGACGTTTCAGGGAAATGACTACGCGGCGTTCGTCCCCTTCGCCGATGCTCTCGGTGCTGATGTCTTTGCTGTCGGCGAGCGCGATATGGACGATGCGGCGTTCGTGCGGCGGCATGGCTTCGAGCGCGATAGAGCGGCGGTAGTTGCGCACCTGCTGCGCCACGCGCAGGGCGAGCGAGCGCAGATTCTCTTCGCGGCGCTCGCGGTAGTTTTCCGCGTCGATGGTGATACGCATTCGATGTTTCGTGCGATGCCCCACAATCAGGCTGACCAGCAGTTGCAGTGCCGAAAGGGTCTCCCCGCGTCGTCCAATAAGCAGTCCCAGGTTTTCGTTGATGCCCTGGATATTGAGGGTCAGCGGATTGGTGGAGCGCACCTGGACAACCGCGCGAATGTTCATATACTGTAAAATATGTTGTAGGACATCGACGGTGATCTGCACATCTTCGTTGCTGGGGTTTTCGACCTCTTGCATTTCGCCTTCGGCCACGCTGATGTCATCCATGTTAGAGAGGATACCGGCGACGGCGGCGGCTGGCAACTGGGAAGAGAACTGTTCCGGGGCTAATTCGCCCTCCTCGAATTCCCCCTCTTCTTCATCCTCATACTCTCCATCGTCGTATTCCTCATCCTCGCCCTCTTCTATCTCCTCATCCTCAAATTCTGCTTCGTCGCCCTCCTCGAATATTTCTTCGTCGAGTTCGTCTTCGTCGGGGCCGAGCAGGGCATCGGCCATTTCGGGAGTGATTACCGCGCCGACACTGGCGGGACGGACGCTGACACGCACACGAGCCTCTTTGTTGCCTATGCCGAACGTGCCACGCGCAGGCTCTTGCAAGATGACGACATCAACTTCATCGCGGCGTTTTTTCAAACGCGCCAACCCCTGTAAAACCGCGTCCTCAACACTTTTGCCACTGGCCTCTATACTTTCCACTGTGTATTGCCTCCCTTTATTTCTCTATTGGGCATGGACGGCGCTCGCTCATCATCATCAACTAACTGCGCGACGGGTTGCGCCTGGGAACATTATTGCGACGGCGGGCGGATGCGCTGCCAGGCCGCGGACGGCGGCGGGCAGACGACGCGCCACTTGAGCCGTTGCCATTAGAACCGTTTGCATGAGTGGATAGCTTGCTCCCTACCGGTCCATCGGTAGAGCCTTTCGTGCTATCGGACGATTTGCCCTGTTCAATGACGCGCGTCTCTTTGCGCTGGTCGCCAGTATAGCTTTTGCTCTTTCCATTGCTATTGTTATTGTTGTTCCCGCCGCCCGCCGACATAAAGGAAAAGGATGGTCGAGTGAACAGGGAACCCCAGCCGGTAACGAAGTACTGCTGCACCATGCTGAAGATGGAGGTGGTAGTCCAGTAAAGCGCCAGGCCAGCCGGGAAGGTCCAGGCAAAGAAGAGTGTGACGAACGGCATGATAAACTGCATAATCTGCATTTGCGATGACATGGCGTTCTTGGTCGCGGCTGTCGTGCGAGGCTGAGACATGCGCAACTGGACGAAGGTGGCGATAGCAGCCAGGATGGGCAGGATGTGTGTCGGGTCGGACGCGCCCAGGTTAATGAACCAGCTATGGTTAATGAATGTAAACCAGTCCAGGTTCGCATTTGGCATCTGGGTGATATGGGGCAGGAATGGGTAGATGATGCTATTAATGGACCCCACCGTCGGGTGGTTCCTCAGCACCGTTTCAAGCGAGTTGAATAACCCGTAGATTACCGGCAGTTGGATGAACAGGGGCAGACAACCGGCAGCGGGATTGACGCCATATTCTTTATAAATGGCCTGTGTTGCCTCAAGCTGCGCCCGCTGGTCTTTGGGGTACTGCTTCTTCACATCCGCGATCAACGGCTGCACAGCCTGCATAGCCTTGGTGGATTTGAGTTGCTTGAGCGTGAGCGGAAACAAAATCAGGCGGATCAACACGGTCAGCACGATGATGGACAGACCAAAATCGCCTATCACATGATCTAGCAACATCAACCCATTGAAGATGGGGAAGGTGAAGATGATATTAAAAAAGTAGCCTATCTGACCTAACACGAGTGTCTCCTGTCTTCCTCGATCTAGTCAGCCAGGCGTTCTGGGACTGGATCATAAAGATTGCCATGATAGAATGGATGACAACGCCCGATGCGTTTTACGGTCATCCACCCTCCACGAAAAAAGCCAAAACGCTGGATGGCCTCATATCCATAATGTGAACATGAGGGGGTAAAGCGACACGATGAGGGTAATACCACCGACAGGGTGTTTTGATAAAGACGAATAAGGAAAAGTGCGACGTATTTCACTGTCGATGTCCTTTGTGTTCCTTCTGACGGAAAGTGTATCTTTCAACCTACGTTATTGGGTTCGTTGTACCGGGCGCGACTGCGAGCAGTTTGGCCCGTTGTAATAGTATACGTATATCGCTCTCAAGAGTTTGCAAATCAGCGGTGCTGGCGGCATTTCTCGCGCTAATCACGATGTCCACGCCGGGTGGTAAGCCGGGTAAAAACATGCGTACCGCTTCGCCGAGCAGTCGTTTTAAGTGATTACGCTCAACCGCGCGCTTTGAAATGCGTTTACTCACCACAAAGCCGATGCGCAAGCGCGCAACATCGTTGGGACCCCATGCCAGGATGAGCAGCCGGGATGACACACTGCGCCCCTGCTGCCGCACCCGCTGGAAGTCGCCATTTTTGCGTAGACGCACCGCACGTTTGAGCGCCACTCTTCATTTTCCAGAGCGACCGCGAGGGTCGCCCACACAATACATAGTACGTTAGACAGTCAATTTCCAGCGCCCTTTGGCGCGGCGGGCTTTAAGCACGCGACGACCGTTGCGGGTAGACATGCGCTTCATAAACCCGTGTTCACGTTTGCGCGGAATGCGCTTGGGTTGCCAGGTTCGTTTCATAGAAAACCCTGTTCTCCTCCACTTTTGATTTCTTGTAGATTATAGCGTTTACCCTACACGCTGTCAATTGTGGAGCAAATTGTACCGCTTTATGCCTCTTTGAAGCGCATGAGGACGCGGCCCAGCTTGATTTCATCGTTGTCGTGCAGGACCGTCGGAGTTTTCCCCGCCAGCTTCTGCCGGTTGAGAAAGGTAAAGTTGGTGCTATTCTCGTCTTCCAGCATGTACTGGCCGTTCTCAACATAGATGCGCGCGTGCAGGCGCGAAACGCCGCCTTCTTCGCCGCCGTGCGGGGTCAGGTCCACATCGGGGAAGATGTTGCTGACGGCATCTTCGCGGCCAATCAAGATCATGTCTTTGCCGCTCAGGTCAAATTCCTGGTTATCGGCTTCGACGATCAGGCGCGCGGTAAGAGCGGGCGCAGCCGTCGCAACCGGAGCCGATGCGGCTGCTGGCGCTGGCGCGGGGGTCAGGTCAGGCTCTGCCGTAGCAACCGGGGCAGGCGTTGCGCTGCTGAGCGGGCTGCCACAGTTAGAGCAGAACAGCTCACCTGCCGGGCTGCTTGCGCCGCAGGATGGACATATCTGGCTGCCAGCGTCCGGCGCGGCAGCAGCAGGGGCCGAGACGGGCGCGCCGCTTGCCAGAGGCTCGCCGCACTCGTCACAGAACAGGGACCCATCGGGGTTTTCGTGGCCTAAAGAACATCGTACTGTCATGATACTCTATCCTCCTAAAAACAATTCAGATTGTTTACTTTATATGTGCCAGGGCGGGAATAGAGCCTCCCGCCCCAGGTTTATCAGGGCAAAATGTCGTCCAGGCGCTGCGTCAGTTTGCGCGTTTTGTTGCCGATCGATTTCACCTGATCTTGCGATATCTGTTGACCCTGGTTGATCTGTTCCAGCGCGGCCTGCGTCTCTTCGTCCAGTACGCGCGTCACGTTGGGGGTCAGGCGCGTAGTGGCCTTGCCGGTGCGCTTATATTCATCCAGCACGCGCGTCACCAGGCGATGGGCGTTGGCCTTTTCCGCGAAGTTCATCACCGTGGGATTGACGGCTGCCGCCTTATTCGCATCCGGCGTGAAGTTGACTTTGATGTCGTCGCGCACGCTTTCGCCAGCCAGCCCGGCAATCGGCACATCGTAGGTAAGCTCAGCCTGCCCAATGCGGAACAAGCCCTCCGGTCGTGGGTCGAGCATCAATTCGACCAGCACCGACTGTGGCTGCTCTTTTTCCAGGTCTCCCAGCGGGATGATGATCTGGCGATCGGACAGTACGCCCTGGCCCAGGTCTTTGATGTAGGGCAGGACTAAAACAGCTTTTTTGGGGGTCACACCAACCGGCAAACGCAGGATCAGCGTCGCGTTGCGCAGCGCGACATTCACCGCGCTCTGTACCTGCTGTTGGAAAACGTTCAGGGCGTCCGAGGGATCGCGGATAAACTCGGCAGGCTGCCCACTGGCGCTGGTCTGCCCGACCACATCCAGCAGGTCCTCGTCCCAGTCGGAGCCGATGCCCAGCGTATAGATGCCGATACCGACGGCGGCGGCATCACTGGCAAGCTGGCGACAGCGCTGCGCGTCGCCATAGGTCACGCCATCGGTCAGCAGAATCATGCGATTGATGGCGTTGGGGATGTTCCAGCGGCGCAGCTCATTGAGTCCCTGAATCATGCCAAGCGACATCGTGGTGCCGCCCGCATCGCGGATTTGATCGATGGCTGCCTTCATGCCGGGCTTATCATTGGCCGGCATCGAGGGGATAATCACCTGCGCCGTATCATCGAAGATTACTACCGAGACATAGTCGGTTGGTTCCAGGCGGTCGATCAACATCTTGACCGCCTCTTTGACATTTCTCAGTTTTGCGCCTTTCATGGAGCCTGAATGATCGAGGACGAGGGCAAAATTGAGCGGCATCCTCACCTGCGCCATCATTTCCGTTGGTTTGGCTTCCAATAAGACATATGCGAGCTGACTGCCACCAGTAACAGGCATGAATTCTTTCCCCACCTGGTGCGCCAGCGTTACCTCACCGGGCATAATATAAAGCTCCTTTCATATCGTATGGGCTGGACGTAGTATATCATATCGCCAAAAGCCTATTGCACGTATACGATAACGGCGGTAATGTTATCCTCGCCGCCGTTCGTATTGGCGAGATCAATCAATTGCTGGCTGGCCGTCTGCGGGTCAGGTGCTGTGTTCAAGATGCTTTCGATCTGCGGGTTACGGATCATCTCCCACAAACCGTCGCAACAGCTCAGCAGTTTGTCTCCCGGATGCAATTGTTGTTTGAAAATGTCGATTTGTGTATTGGGCTTGTCTCCCAGGCTGCGGTAGATTTGGCTGCGCTGCGGATGGGTGTACACGTCATCCGGCTCGATCAGCCCGCTCGCTACCAGTTGTCCCACCAGCGAATGGTCGGTGGTGAGTTGATAAATCTGCCCGCCGCGTACCATGTAGGTGCGACTATCGCCTACATTTACAATGAACGCATGTTGACCCACGATCATAAAACCGGTGAGCGTCGAACCCATATCGGTCTTATTGCGCGTATTGACCTCGCACAGCGCGGCATTGGCTTCTTCGATGGCGTCATGCAGCAATGTCACCATGCTATCTTCATCGAATTCTTGCGCGGCTTCGCCTTCTTTTTCGCCGGTCAATGGGGCCAATAACAACTCGCGCGTCATTTTTTCGGCGATGACATTGATAGCCATACGGCTGGCAAGCTGCCCGTTGTCATGCCCGCCCATGCCGTCCGCCACAATGTAGACGCCCACCGGCGTCGCAAACGACTCGTGAATACGCTGGAGTTGCAAGACCAACGCGCTATCTTCGTTGGGATCGCTGCGCCGCACGTTGCCCGCGTCAGAAGCGGAAGCAGTCAGCAGGTGAACCCCGTTGGGGAACGCATTCTGTTCCACCTCTTTCTGCTCGACGACATAGGTGCGCTCCCCATCAACAAAGGTATTCACAATCGTCCCTTGCAATACTGGCGTATCTTCCTTGCTCTGCTCGGCGGAATACTCGTGCAGGATATAGGGGATGTCCAGCAAGCTGGCTCCGCAGTCC
>DASTKD010000284.1:0-9335 GCA_035716135.1 Ktedonobacteraceae bacterium | reverse complement strand
GCGCTCAAGCTCGCCGCCCCTGCGCCATCCCTGCTATTTCGGCATCGACATCCCGCAGGAAAGCGAGCTAATCGCCGCCGGTCGCACGGTAGAAGAGATTGCCGCCTATATCGGCGTCGATAGCCTGGGCTACCTGAGCGTCACCGGCCTGGGACGCGCCATCGCCTCGGCCAACGGCGATACCGAACTCGACGACGTGCGCGCCAACGCCTCGTTGCACAGCCAGTTTTGCTATGGCTGCATGGTCAAACAGGGCTGGCCGTATGACCCACGAGCGGAGCAAGAAAACGTGCCTTTTGTAAACATAAATCAAGTGCGGCGAAAGCGTGAAATGAATGTCACGATCACGAAGTGAACATGACCATCCTGATGAATTTGAACGATTGTCATGCTGCCTAAGTTTTGTCCAAAATAACGTGAATGGAAGCGGGAGCGAGCAACTGATGCAACGGGAGCAGCATGAGCTTGGCCAGGGAATTGGCCGACGTGAGCGTGATGGTGGAAAGCCGCCCCTGCGCGTCAAAGGATAGGGAGCCGCTAATATGATAGATATCACGAATCATCCGCTTGATCCCGTAGTGCTGCAAGTGACGAGCGGCCTCGGGACTCGTCGCCGCCAGCCAGCGGCGCGACCAGATCAGCAGATTATGCGCCAGGGTACCCAACAGCATGAGGAAGCGTTGCGCCTGGAAGCGCTTCTTGTTGCGTTTGGTGATGCCCAGCCCGCTCTTGTCCTGCCCGAAGCTGCTTTCGATGCCGCCGCCGCGCTGGTCATAGAAATGCAGGTAGGCGCGCATAATGGTGGCCGCGTCGGTGGTGGGCCGCTCGCCCAGCAGGGTGAGCACATCGTAGTCGGACACGTTGGCAAACAGCAGCACGGCGTACTGCCAGCGGCCTTTGCGGCTCTTGGAGCGCACCGCCAGCCGCCGCACCGGGCTCACGTAGTCGCGGCTCTCCACCGTCACCCAGCCCATCTCCCGCTGGGGGTGGGCCGTGTCGGGAACCCAGTCGGTGACGCCCTTGACCAGCAGCTGGGTGCGCCGGAACGAGTACTCCTTGGTTGCCACCGCATAGTCATTCTCCAGCAAGAAGTTGACCGAGGCGATGCTGCCGCCCCCGCCATCGATGCGGTACAGCGTGCGGCGGCGCTGAGAGGGCTTCAAGCCGAGGACTCCCTCGGCCTGCGTGATCAGCTCGGGCAGCACCTGCACCAACAAGGTGTTGCCAGGGTACAGCGCATCGACGACGATCTCGCCGTACTGGCTGGCGAGCACCCGCCCTTGTTGGCGGCCCCGGCGGTTCTTGGGCTGGGAAAAGTAGCCTTTGACGCTCCCCTCGGCCCGCTGGCCGGCCGGCCGGCCCGTCAGATCGGCATCCAAGATGAGCCACTGCTCGCGAAAGGGGTGGTGGGCCACCTGGCTGTGGTGCTGCAGCCGCCGCGTGAGCATCTGCTGCAATTGCTCCACGTTCTCGGCGGTAGCGGCATCCAGCGTTTGCTGGGCCACCGACTGCTCAGCGGTGCGCGACCGGTCTGCTGCCTGCTGCAAACCGGCATCCTGCCGCAACAGGGTGTTAAGCTGCACCAGGCTCTGCGCTCCACAGAGCAAGGCCAGCAGGATGTCTTGCACTTTGTCCTGGGGGCTATCTTTGACGGTCTTTTGCGCAATCTGGACGTCTGCGTGCAGCTCGTCGAAGATGCCTCGCGACTTCAAATGCGCCACCAGCGCGGCCAGACTCGCCTGGGCGCTTGGCGTGACAGGAACGGGTGTGGTAGACTGAGACATGCTGATGTTCCTCCTGAGGTGAGTGAAACAACGTATCAAGATACTCTCAGGATGCATCAGCGTTCTTCTTTTTGGCAAGCTCATCTGCGCACTCTCTTGACGCTATTTTGGACGAAATTTAGGTCCTGAGCGCAGCGAAGGATCTCAGGCGAAGAGAAGGATGACAGCTCGCTAGCCCCTTGCTTAAAAAACCTCCTGGTGAAAGGCTATTCGTACTCCCACCCCATCTCTTTCAATATCCCCTGCAACGCCTGCGATGCTTTTGCGAACAAATCTGGTCCGCTGAAGCCCTGGAATTGCCCGGCGGAGGCCAGGTGCGGTTCGAGCGTTAAAAATCCATTGTAGCCATCCGCGCGTAAGCGTTGGAGCAGGTCGGGCCAGCGTGCCGCGCCCTGGCCTGCCGCGACGACGTTGCCGTCGGGCAGGGCGTCTTTTACATGCACGTAGGCCAGCCAGGGACGCAGCGCCTCATATGCGTCGGGGTAGGGTGTTTGGGCGCATTGAATGAAGTTTGCCGGGTCGAATACGACCTTGAAATGCTCATCCGCGCAAGTTTGCATGAGATCGACGCAACGCGCGATGGTATCACCGTAAATACCTTTCTCATTTTCATGTAACAGTATTACATTGGCTGATCGCGCCCGTTCGATCATGGCGTGCAGGCGGCGCATTACTTCGTCACGGTGGGCGTCTAGAGAGGCGCTGGCCCCCTGTGCATGGGCGGGTGGGTAGAATGAGAAGATGCGAATAAAGGGCGTACCGAGGGCCTGTGCTACTGAAATGGCGCGTTCGAGTTGCTGCATGGTAGCGTCGAATGGAGCATCGATGGCACTTTTGCCGATGGGCGAGCCTATGGCCGCTACACCGGTATGATACGCGTCCAGCGTTTGCCTGATCTGGCTGATTTGCGCGTCGCTCAAATCCAGCACGTTGATATTCCACACGCCGCGCAAGTCCAGGTAGTGAATGCCTTCGCGTTGCAGCGTGGCTATCTGTTCGTCCAGGTCGGGCGAAATCTCGTCGGCGAATGCTGATAAGCGGATCATAGCCATGTGACCTCCCGGTGCATTCTTGCTGATTCGTAGATGCTCAGGATAATTTCGACGGGCTGCCTTCCGGCGTAGCCATCGACGAGCGGCGTGCCGTTTTCGCGGATAGCGCGTATCATATCGGCAATCTGTAGGGCGTGGCTATTTGCCACAATCGCGGCTGGATTGGCCGATGCGCCGCTGCTATTGGTTTGCTGATTTTGCTCTTTAGGCTTTGTATTCATGTTGACGCCATAGTCGCCAGCCGCACCTTTATCATCGCGCGCCAGGTGCAAAAATGTCAGCTCGTCGTTTTCGATGATGGCCGATCCCTGGTTGCCAAAAACCTCGATGCGCGTGGTCACGCCTGGATACGCGTCCGTTGTGGCGGCGATGATGCCGAGCGCGCCATTAGCAAAACGCAGCGCGGCCACCGCGACATCTTCTGTCTCCATGCGGTGTACGAGCGTATCTGTATAAGCCATGACGCTCTTGACCGGCCCCATCAGCCACTGCAAGAGGTCAATCGAGTGGATGGATTGGTTCATCAGGACACCGCCGCCGTCCAGCTTCCAGGTACCTCGCCACGCGCCGCTATCGTAATATGCCTGTGATCTCCACCAGGGAATAAGAGCGTTGCCCAGTACCAACCTGCCGAAAGCCTGCTCGTCCACAAGCTGGCGCACCCGCTGGCTGGCGGGATCGAAGCGATGCTGGCTGATGACCGCCATTTTCACTCCCGTCTCCTGCTGCACGCGCAACATCTCATCCAGTGCTTCGCGGCGAATCTCCATCGGCTTTTCGACGATTACATGCCGTCCTGAACGCATGATCTGGCAGGCATGTTCGCCATGCAGACCGCTCGGTGTGCAGACAATCACCACGTCCAGCCGCTCATGCTGCAACATGCTTTGCAGATCATGGTAGGGCGTGCCGCCATACTGTGCCGTCAATCTTTGTGCGCGTTCGATATCAAGGTGGGCTGCGGCGACTAGCAGCGCATCCGGCAAAGCGGCGAGGGCTTCCGCGTGAACTGGTCCGATGGCGCCGCCGCCCACCAGCCCGAAACGTAATGGTTCCGACATAGAAGATAGCTCCTGTAAATAATGTTATTGTATTTCCAATATAGTAATAACACCATCCGGTGAACAATGCTATTGTATTATGCACGTAGATATTCATTACAGGGTTTCCCATGCGCCATTCGTAGTAGTGAGTAGAAGCAACAAATATATGATGAAGGAAGAACATTGATACCCTCGCTGGCCTATGGGGACGGCGCGGTCTATTTTGAGACGCCTCGTGTGCTTCCCAATCAATTGACTGCGGTGCGAGCGAGCAATGGAGAGGTTCTCTGGCATACAAATATTCCATATTGCACGGATTGAATTACTCCACTACATCCATATACAAAATCTTCAGCCACACCTCCTGTTTGCCTTCAGCATCGAATTTATTCCTCGATGGTTCCAGGCAGAAGATCACGTTTACCAGTGCTCCCTCGGCATAGGTATCGAGGAGAGAACCGCCGCGCAGGTAGGTGCCATCAAGATTGCTGTCGTTGTAGCGCAGGCGCGCGCGCAGGTGGCGACCCTCCGGGCCACTGGCCCAGCGGCGCACCAGGCGCGCGCCGTCCAGCCTGAAAACGGGTTCGGGGTTGCCCGCGCCGAAAGGGCTGAGCAGGCCGATTCTGGTGTAAGCGTCGTAGGTGAGTTGTTTGTCCGGCCTGCTAATGACAATATCAACCATATGTGTCGTGGAAGGTTGGCTCGTCTCCTGCTCTGTCACTACCGCTACCGTAGCCACGTCGGGTACCTCTACCACCTCTACTTCTACAGTTAGCCCGTTGGAGGGCGTGCTGTTGCCTTGCCAGCCAAGCAGGTGTTCGCGCAAGGCTTCGATATTGCTGTTGAGGATGGTGAAGCCTGCGGCTTGAGCGTGTCCGCCGTGCCGCTCGAAGAGGTCTGCGCGGTTGCGTAAGGCTTCGATGATATTGAAATCGCCGTGACTACGCGCTGAACCCCGGCTGGTCAGGTCGTCCTGGCTGAGTACGAAAACCGTGCGCTTGATCTCTTCCGAAAGCTTGCCGGCTACCAGACCAATGATGCCTTCCGGCCACGCGCTTTTCTCACCGTAGACCAGCACCACCGGGTTAGCGATCTGCTCTTTTGCCTGCTCGCGCACAAGCTTCATCAACTCTTCAGTGATCTGCTGGCGCGCCTGGTTCAGTTCTTCCAGTTCTCTGGCGCGTGCCTGCGCTTCCGCCTCATCGCCGGTAGTTAATAGTTCAAAGGCGATGCTGGCGTGTTTCATGCGCCCGGCAGCATTGATGCGCGGCCCCAGCGCGTAGGAGATGTCGCGCTCGCGCAATGGACCCTGCTGCGTTTTGACGATCTGTATCAACGCCTTTAGACCGGCGTTGGTCGTGCGATTGAGCTGATCCAGGCCCAGGCGCGCCAGCGTATGGTTCTCGCCGAGCAGTTGTGCTACGTCGCCTATGGTGCCGATGGCGACCAGGTCGAGCAGGTCGCGCGCCTCTGCTTCGCGTCCACTGGCGCGAAAGAGCGCCTGCGCCAGCTTAAAGGCGATGCCCGCGCCGCATAGATCGCGCTCGCTATCCGGGGCATCCTCGCGCCAGGGGTTAATCATAGCATACGGTTGGGGGCGTGGTTCGGGTGGATGATGGTGATCGGTGATGATGACATCGATGCCGAGCGTTTTAGCGTACTCTATCTCTGCTACATCAGAACTGCCACAATCGGTGGTAATCAGCAGTCTCGTTCCCCATTGCTTGAGCTTATCGATGGCTTCCTTGCTCACGCCGCGCGCGTCCTCAATGCGGTGCGGAATGAAATAGTCCAACGGCGCTGCGGGCTGTTTGAGCGCGCGTAAGGCTCGCGTGAGCAGCGCGGCGGAGGTGACGCCATCGGCGTCGAAATCTCCATACACTGTGATATGCTCGCCATCCGCGAAGGCGCGTTGGATGCGTTCCAGCGCGCGCTCCATGTCGATTAACGCGAGTGGGTCGGGCAAATCTTCATAACGCGCCGCCAGGAAACGCTGCATGGCTTCCGCGCCGGTTATGCCGCGATTCACAAGCAATTGCGCGTGTAACGCTCCGATGCCTGCCTGCCCGTACTCTTCAAATTGCGCCTTGCTGAGCGGTGTATGCACACCCCACTTTGCTGTTAATGAAGCCACCTGTTTATCCTTATTCCGGCAATAGTCTTAAAAAAACCTCGTTGCCCAGTAAGCGGCCACGTTTGCTCAAGCGCAGCCAGCCCTCTTCTTGTTCGAGCAAGCCAGCTTCTTCCACTGTATGTAAACGGTTGCCAACGAAGCTGGTGAAAGGCGTGGCGAAACGCTCTTCAAACGTGGGTAGATGCAATCCCTGGGCTGTACGCAGGGCTAAGAAAGCCGTCTCCGACATTTGTTGCGTTTTCTCGATGGTTTCGCTCTCCACTACAGGCAATTGCTGCTTTTTCAGTGTGTTGATGTATTGTTGTGGGTCGCGTTCGTTCGAGAAACGTTTGCCCGCGAAAAACGAATGCGCCCCGGCTCCCATGCCGAGGTAGGGTAGGTTGCGCCAGTAGGTCAGGTTGTGGCGACTCTGGTGTCCCGGCAAGGACCAGTTCGATATTTCGTAGTTGACGTAGCCAGCCGCCTGTAAGACTTCATCGGCATACTCGTACATGTCGGCGCACAGGTCTTCGTCGCCAGGGATGATGCGTCCCTCCTGCGTCCAGTCGAAAAACGGCGTGCCTTCCTCGATAATGAGCGAGTAGAGCGAGAGGTGTTCCGGGCGCAGGTCCAGAGCTTGCTCGAGCGTTTCTTGCCACTGGCTCATACTTTGTCCGGGCAGGCCAAACATGAAGTCCAGGTTGATCGAGGTGAAGCCAGCCGCGCGCGCGTGACTCAGCGCCTGGGTGATCTCCGTGGGCGTGTGGATGCGCCCCAGCGTCTTGAGCAGTTGCGCGTCGAAGCTCTGCGAGCCGAGGCTGAGACGGTTGATACCGGCTGCGCGTAATCCGGCCAGTTGTCCGTCGCTCAGTGTGCCGGGATTCGCTTCCAGGGTGATTTCAGCGTCTTCGTCGAGCGCGAATGAGGCGCGACAGGTATTCAGCAGACGCCTGATTTGCGCAACCGTCAGCAGGCTGGGTGTGCCGCCGCCGAAAAAGATGGTGCGCGTGCGCCGCAAACTCCCACCGGCATGTTGCGCCAGTTCGCCTGCCAGGGCAATTTCGGCAAGCAGGGCGCGTACATATGGCTCGCGCAGTGGCAAAATTCCGGCGTAAGTATTAAAGTCGCAATAGTAACAGCGAGTATGGCAGAACGGAATATGCAGGTAAAGGGAGACCGTTTCTAAAAGCTGTTGAATCGATGTCGTGTCTTGTTGTTCCTGTTCGGGAGCGCTGGTTGTCATATAAAATTCCAGAGAAATTGCAAGGTTTGTGAGGGCGGGAACTTGCCCCGCCCTCACAACAAGTTATGGCCCGGTCGGCGCACCCGGCACTGAGCCTGGTACAGTGCCAGGCGAGGTCGGTGACGTGCTTGGCGCGCCAGCCGGCAGGATCGAGGTCGGGGGCAGGTTATTCGGGTCGGTCATCATATTGGCATCCGGTGTGGAAAGCGTATTGCCGGGTAGCGCTTTGAGTTCCGTCAGCCAATTCTGCAACGCGCTGCTCTGTAATGATTGCAACGTCTTTGCATCTATGGCGCGCGACGGATCAATCGCCAGAATTTGCACAATGCGGTAGCTGCCATTCTCTACCAGTACCGGGCTAATCTCGTTGATCTTGCGAGCCGGATCGAATATCCAGTTGTCTACAGTACCCGTACCCTCGGTCTGAGCATACTGTCCGCGCGCCAGCCATCCCAGATCGCCGCCGCTGCTGGCCGTGCCGGAATCCTGCGATTTCGCTTTGGCAATGCTACCGAAGTCGCTGCCGCCATCGGCCTGAAGCTGTTTAAGAATCTTTTGCGCGTTCGCCTTTGTGTCAATCGTCATTGAGCGCGCCAATACCTGGTAGGCGGGCGAAACGACCTTTGACGACAGGTAGTTCTGCATATTATCGCGCCGCAGCTTGATAACCATCATCGACTGGATGTCATCATTTGACACACCGATCTGGCTCAGCAGGTTGCTATATGTGGTGGATGTTGGCACATTGTTCTGCAAATCTTGCATAGCCTTATTCACCTGGCTGCTCGAAGGATTGATCTTGTTTTGCAGCGCCACGTTCTGAGTTGCCAGCCACTCGCGGATAAGCTCATCCTCCTGTAGCCACTCAGTGCTGTCAGACTCGACCTGCGATTGCTGAAAAATCTGCTGCTCCAGCGGGATGGTGGTACTCGTAAGAGTAGCGATGGCCGCGCTCAAGTCTGAGTGTTTGGCCTGCGCATCCGTCAAGTTCTGTTGCGCGGTTTTCAACTGGCTTTCAAGGCTGGTGCGCTGCGGGCTGGGTCCGGCAGGTAGCGCCTTAATTTGCGTGTTCAGGGAATCAACCGTTTTCGTGTCGCTGTTGATGATGGCGATTTGCGCGGCATCCTGTTTTTCTTTGGCGATACGCTGTGCTGTCAGTCCATTGCGCCCGTTGAGGTCATTGTTTTTAAGCAGGGTCTGGAGCGCGGCCATCTTGCGAAACGCAGATTGCGGTATCTGGTGTCCATTGACGGTTGCGATCGTTTTTCCCGGAATGATGATGTTGAAATTGATCCAGGTGCCGATCAGCACCACAACCAGCGCCAGCCCAACCAGGGCGGTAAATCCCCAGATGGCGCGGCGCTGCACCTTGATCTTATCTTTGTGAGAAAGATGTTTTCCCCACCCGAAAACAATCGGCTTCCCATCACGCTTTGCTTCAACGCCGTGCGCCGTCTGTCTATGATAATGTTTTACTTTATTCGAGCGCGTCGGACGCCCGGCGTTTGGTCGCTGCGCTGGCCGCTCTGTCTGATTTTTCATAGTCTTCCCTTCCTGCTCAAGACACTGGTTAGCGCGCATAACAGAAAAACACAGCAAGAATGATTGCACATCCCTCAATGTATACTACGAAGGAAGTATCGTCATTCTTACTGCGTTATGCATAATGCGCCTGCTCCTACATGCCCCGTATATGTTCCGCAGTGTAGGGTAGCAGCGCCATATGTCGCGCCTGTTTGAGCGCGACCGTGAGGCGGCGCTGGTGTTTCGCGCACGTTCCCGTTTTGCGGCGGGGTTCGATCTTGCCACGATCAGAAATGTAACGTTTCATGAATCGGCTGGCGTCTTTGTAATCAATTTCACGGGTATGATCGTGACAAAACTGGCAAATTTTGCGGCGCGTTGGCCGCTCTCCGCGCCCACCCGCGCGATCGCGTCGTGGAGCGCCTTCAGATCGTCTTTGCACGGACTGTTCTCCTCATCTCTATCCCCTGACACACAACGTGGCAGTCCAGCGCCGTATGTCAGGAATCTCAGGTTATCTAGTCCGGGAAGTCAGGTAAAAATGGGTCGCCGCTGTCGCTGGAACCTGCGTTGTAG
>DASTKD010000283.1:0-34580 GCA_035716135.1 Ktedonobacteraceae bacterium | reverse complement strand
TGACAAGAGGGTAGCAATTATTTCTATTGCCCACACCCGATTTCCAGCTAGGATAACACACCCTGTCTAGTATCTATTCCAACCCAATGTTGCTAAAGCGGGGGCAAGCTCCGCCGCCGCCCTGTCATCCCTCGCTTCGTTTGTCATCCTGAGCGCAGCGAAGGATCTGCCCTGCCACGCATCGAGAACCCATTGCGCAGATCCTTCGCTGCGCTCAGAATGACAGCTCCCACGTCGCTGGTCCCTTCCTAAAAAACCTGACAGTGAGAGGCAAGCACTGCCCTGGTAACTTTTTGAGAACATTTGCACTTGACCCGTTTGCGCTCACAAGCTATACTGCAACTGTACTATAGTGGTATAGCTTGTTGGAGGAATCATTATGCCTGACAAAAAGCCTTCTCCATCAGTGGAGCGTGAGAAGCGCGCGCGCAAGCGAGAGAGCGGAAAGGACACGTCGCTTTCCGCCAGTCTTCGCGGGGCAACCAACAGCAAGCGTTCCGCGAAACGCCAGACATATTCGTTGCGAGCAGGGCTTGCTGTGGTGGGTGGGCGCGCTGCCGGCGCTATCAGTCGCCGCCTGCACCTGGGCGGCGGCACCAGCATCGCGGGAGTAGTGGCACAGCGCATCTATCCCAACATCGTCAACCATCTTTCCTCGCAACTGGCCTATGGCAGCGTGCTGGTGACGGGTACCAATGGTAAAACGACTACCAGTGGCTTTATCGCGGCCATTCTGAGCGACGCGGGTCTGCGTGTCTGGCGCAACCGCGAGGGTTCCAACCTGATGCGCGGCATCGCGGGCGCGCTGGTCATTCGCGCGCGTCCCGGCGGCAATCTACGGCGAGCAGGCCAGGCCATCTCGATATTCGAGGTCGATGAGGCGGTCGTACCACATATTATAGAAGCCGTTCCACTGCGCGTAGCCGTTTTTACCAATCTTTTCCGCGATCAACTTGATCGTTATGGAGAAGTGGACAGCGTTTCCACGCGCTGGCAACGGGCCATCAACGCGCTGCCAGCCAGCGCCACCATGATACTGAACGCCGATGATCCGTCAGTGGCTCAGCTTGGCGAGTCGCGCCAGGACAACGTCATCTACTTTGGCATCGATGATGCCACGCTCGACCTGGCGGCGCAAGGTACCCCGGCGGAGCGTCACCAGACGATTGATGCGCGGGCGTGCGCGAAATGTGGCACAGAACTGGTCTATTCCATGCGTTTCTATAGCCACCTGGGGCATTATCACTGCCCAAATTGCGGCAACACGCGCCCGCAGCCCGAAGTGCGCGCAACCAGCGTGAGCATGAACGCTTTCGATCAACTGCGCATCACAGTTGAGACGCCAACACAGCAGGGCGAAATCGTGATTCCCCTGCCCGGCCTGTATAACATCTACAACGCCCTGGCAGCCGTAGCGGCGGCGCAGGCATTACAGATCAACTGGGAACCCATCGTTTCCGGCATCCAGCAATTCAAACCGGCCTTTGGACGCGGGGAACGGGTGCAGGTCTCTGGCCGCACCATCCGCATCTTGCTGGCAAAAAATCCCACCGGCTTCAACGAAGTGCTGCGCACCCTCTTCAGTGAGGGCGAGAAACGACATGTCCTGATGATGTTGAACGACAACATCGCCGATGGTCGAGACATTTCCTGGATCTGGGACGTTGATTTCGAGCGTATAGCGCAGCAAACGGCGTCGCTGACCGTGACGGGAACGCGCGCGCTCGACCTCGGCCTGCGCCTGAAATACGCGGGTATCGATACACAATCCATGAGTATCGTCCCGCTCACACCTATGCGCGCCGGAGGGAAAGAAGTACTGGCTGCCCGGATACAGGAAAGCGCGACGGAACTCGCTCAATCAAACGGGCAATTAACGGGAGCGCGCAAAACGCGGCCCGCGACAAAAGGTACGCAAACGTATGGATTGGCCTACGCGCTCGATCACGCTTTGCAACAAACGCCCGTAGGTGAAACGTTGTTTGTTATACCTACGTACACTGGATTATTAGACATCCACCGCGAACTCGAACGCCGTGGATTGACACCGCATTACTGGGAGGAGAAAGGCCCGTGAACATGAGCAATAAGCCACTTTTCACGCTGACTCTGGGACACCTGTATCCTGCCCAGTTGAATCTCTACGGAGATCGAGGCAATATCATCACTCTACAACGCCGTTGTCAAATGCACGGCATAGGGCTGCGCGTCGTTCAACTGGGCATTGGCGACGCGCTCGCGCCCGACGAATACGACCTGCTCTTCATCGGCGGAGGACAGGATAGAGAACAGGAACCTGTCGCGCAAGACATCTTCGATATGAAAGGTATCGGCCTGTGGGCTGCCGTCGAAGACGATATGCCGGTGCTAGCCGTGTGCGGGGGGTATCAACTGCTCGCGCATTATTACCGGCCCGCCGTTGGCCCTGATATGCGCGGCCTGGGCATCTTCGATGCCTGGACTATTCACAAAGGAGCCAATGTCCCGCGCTGTATCGGCAATATCGCCATCGATTGGAATGGCAGTACGCTGGTCGGTTTTGAGAATCACGGCGGGCGCACCTACCTCGGCACGGCAAAGCCCCTGGGCAAAGTGCTGAAAGGACATGGCAATAATTCTGAAGATCATACCGAAGGAGCCGTGTACCGCAATGCCTTTGGCACGTATTTGCACGGGTCGCTCCTACCCAAAAACCCGCATTTTGCCGATCATTTGCTGGCATTAGCCTTGCGTCGCTCCTATGCATTAAGCGACGAGGACCTGCGGAAAATCTTCCCCAGGTACCTATCGCTTACGGAGCAGCCAGCGCAGGGGGCGCGCGAAAAGAAACGCGCCGCGAAAAAAAATGGCGCGAGTGACGCGACAAACGGCGTCCTGAGCGCGCCCATCGATCTCGACGACACGCTGGAGTGGGAAGCCCATGCCTCAATGCTTGAACGTCTCGGATTGCGCCATGCGGCAGGTGCCGCGTTACGTCACCGCTAAGGGCAAAGACGGCCCTTTCCGATGACCAGGAAGGTCACATGAGTACTGACAGGTCACTGGCTCGATGTTCATTCTGTGGAAAACGGCCCCCCGAAGTCAAACGTATGGTAGCCGGCCCCGGAGCCGCCTACATCTGCGATGAGTGCCTGGAGCTATGCCTTGACATTTTACATGATCCGGCTCCGTTCTCTCCACGCGCGCTGGAACTGGCTTCGCGCCCGCCGGTAGTGATTGCCGCACCGCAAGAAATCCCTACGCCCGCCGTCACAGCGGGTAAAAGGGAGCCGCGACGCACCATCATCATTGAACTGGAACAAAAACAGCAGGATCAAACGATGATGTTGCGCGAGTTACAACTTTACCAGGAACATTTCGAACTGCATTATGTGTGGATTCGTCCACCCTTTGGCACGGGCTTTGCCTTCGTGCCGCGTATCATCTTCCAGCTTTCCGACAACACCGGTACCCAGTGGCAAGGAGATCGTGGAGGCATGTTGTTCGCGCGTTCGGAACTGAGCAGCGATCCCAACCTGGCAGTCTACCAGGGCTACGCGCGCTTTAGCCCGTTGCCCTCAGCCGATGCGCGCCATTTGATGATACGAGCCGCCGACCCACCAGGACTATTCGAGCAACCACCACTACAACCCTGGGAGTTTGAGGTGACAATATAAAACAGATCTGGCTCCGTCCTTGCCAGCGATGTGTAGCTCTCTCCCAACGTTGTGTGATGAGCAAGGCGACCGCAAGGGTCGCCTCTACTATGAATGGGCCTTGGGAGCCATGTCGTGTCATAGTAGAGGCGACCCTTGCGGTCGCCTTGCTCACTGCAAAACACTTCTGTATTCTTACTCTGCCACGCCCTCAAGGGCAGGCACGAGCAGTCCGTAGCCGCCCTGTTGCAGGCGATAAATGACGTTGACGCTGCCGGTTTCTTCGTTAAAGAACGGGTAGAAATCCAGGTGATGCGCCTCCATCTGCGCGATGACTTCGTGGTCGTTCATGGGACGAGTAGCTACGTGTCTTATTTCCATCACTTTTGACCAGATTTCTTCGTTGCGCTCCTCCTCGATGAAATTAGCGGCGGGCGCGGATTGGTGCGCCGTATCTTCTTCCAATGAGGTAAGATCGCCGGAGCGCGAAAGGGAGAGTATTTTTAGAGGTGGGGTCTTATGCCGGAGTGAGGACTGGCGGCCTTTGTGGTGGCCGAGTTGAGCTGTAACTTTGTCCAACACCATATCAAGAGCCATGTTCGCATTAAGCGCGCTCACCTCGCTATGTACAGGGCGAGCCGTATTAGAGAGCGCGAGTTGCACGCAATACCGGTCACGCGCGCTGCGCGTTCGCTCCTCCGAAACTGTCACCTCGACGCGAGCAGCCTCCCCCGCGAAGCGGGAAAGTCGTTGTATCTTGCGTTCGATATGCTGGCGTAAACGGGGTGAGACATCCATCTGTTTCCCTTTGATGATGATTTGCATGATTTGCCTTCTCTTTCCAATCCAACAACATGACAAAACCAGGGAATGGGAGATTCCAACACCGCATTAGAAATGACGCTACACTTACCATTATACCACTTGCGCCAAACGATAGGAGAAAAGTCACGTTGTAGTATACATGTGGCAGCTTGCGGCTGCCACATGTATACTACAACATGACGTATGTTTTTGAAATGCGTACACGAATGAACATTTTGTCATTTTTTTGTCACTAATTTTAATACAATGTTCATATAACAGTGGTATGATGTATTTGATAAAATGCAAACATATGTTACAATATATTCGTGGGAGGGCCAGAGGAACATGACACAGTTACCTAATGACCAACACATTACCTATCAATTGCAGTTTCGCAAATGTGGCAAAGCATCATGCAGTACCTGCCGTGATGGACAGGGGCATGGTCCTTACTGGTATGCGTACTGGCGCGAGGGTTCGCGTTTGCGTTCAGGCTACATTGGCAAGGTTTCTCCTGAAGAAGCTGTTTACGCACAGGCGGCAGGCGCACGCTGACCGCCTCTTTACTCTGCGCTTATGCACTGAGAATAACGGGATACAGCAACGGGCTAAGCTCGTTGCTGTATCCCGTTATTCTCGTTAAATACCTGTACCACCTGTGGTAAAATGGAACTCACCATTGAAACTTGATATACGCGATGCGCGTCAGCATACTTCTCTGGAGACTGGAGAGCAAATAGGATGAAATGTCCATTCTGTGGGGGCAGCGAGTCGCGCGTGAAAGACTCGCGGGATGTGGGCGATGCTATCCACCGCCGCCGCGAATGCGAGCAATGCAAAGGACGCTTTAGCACCTACGAACGAGTCGAGAAAACGCAACTCATGGTTATCAAACGCGACCAGCGACGAGAACCTTTCGACCGCCAAAAACTTTTCATTGGCATTAGCAAAGCCTGCGAAAAACGGCCTCTCTCGGTAAACGATATCGAGAACGCCGTTGAAGAAATCGAGCAGGAAGTTTACCGGCAGGGGAAACAGGAAGTTCCTGGCAGCGTGATAGGCGAACTGGTGATGGACCGCCTGCGCGCGATGGATAAGATCGCTTATATCCGCTTCGCCAGCGTTTATCGTTCCTTCGGTGATGTCGAAACGATGTTTGAGGAAATACAAAACCTGCTGAACCGCGAAAAAGCGGAATAGGCATGATAGTGGATGGGCAGCACGGCAGGAGCTTCGCCCGTGTCATGTTACCCATCCACTATCATTAGTTAATTGTCACTTTTGCTTTCAACTTTGCGCAGTCGCCTGCTAAGGGTTCCAAGAAGTTTCAACCCGATTTCGGGATGACTGCGCACCGTTGTACGAAATTCCCAGACTGGCAACAGGAGAGCAGTCACGTCGTCAACGGCGGTCACGGTAGCTGAGCGAGGCAGATCATCCAGCAAAGTCATTTCACCCAGCACGCTGCCGGGGCCATAGGTTCCCAGATCTTCTTCTGCCCGATCAGGATTCTTTGCCAGCGTCGTCTTGACGTGTCCACTGATGATAACATATAACCCGACTCCTGAATCGCCCTGTTTAATCAACGCGGAACCGGCGCTGTACTTACGCTCCTGGCAACTTTTGGAGAGGGCCTGGAGTTCTTTTTTGTCCAGGCTGGAAAAAAGGTCAACGCGCGCTAAGGTGTCTTCATGCATGAGGGTCACTCCTTTGCACCAATTGTGATGTTATTGACCGGACGATGATGCCATTTTGTGTCTTAGAGATTATCTTATCACATCCCTGCTGTCAAGTACGCGGGACGCCCACCACCCCGGACGCCCATCCCCGGACGCCCACAAGGGGCGTCCCTACATTACAGACACACCCCCAGCCCCATCGAATCGTATCCGAATGGGTACAGGCGGTGAGGCGGGGTCTCCCGGCATGTAGGGACGCCCCTTGTGGGCGTCCGGGGGGCTGCACAGTGGGTTTGTGGGCGTCCGGGGATGGGTGGGGCTTCTGGCATTCTTTGACTTTCTGCTGGCAACGAACTACAATAAACGAAAAGGGAGACGCTTGAGTGTAAAATCGCGTCATACTCTATAGAAGAGACCGACGCGCTTAAAGGATAAACCGTCATGGCAGTACAGGATATTAAAGCGGCTGAGAAGCGCTTTCAGGACGGCATTGAGGCCACACAGGAAGGTAAGCTCGATGTGGCAACCGAGGCTTTCGGCGACGCGGAAATTCGTTTCAGGTTAGCCGGTGATTTCAAGCGAGCCGGGGATAGCCGGTCATTGATGGCCGATGCGCAGCGGCAAAACAACATGCTTGAGCAGGCGACCAATAGTTATCAACGGGCTGCCAATTTGTACCGGCAAGCGAACCAGCCATTGAATGAAGCTGGCGCGACGCTGGCGCTGGGCCATGTCGAAAGGCAACAGGCGCACCTGGAGCGGGCGCAAGAAGCGTATCAGAAGGCATGGCATCTCTATGCGCCGCTCGATTCAACCCAGGGATTGGGCAATGCTACCCTGGCACTGGGGCATATCGAGATGCAGCGCGGGCGCATGGAAGCCGCGACTGAACACTATGAGAAAGCGGCCGCCTACTACGCCAGCGCGCATGATAGTACCAACGAGGCCGATGCGCGACGCAGCCTGGCCGATGTGCGACGACTGACAGGCCGTTTTGACGAAGCCAGCGCCGCGTACCAGCGCGCGCTGGAAGTTTACCGGGCCAGCCGAGATAACTTCGGCATCGTGGACGCGCTGCTCGGGCTTGCGCGTATCTATCTCGACCAACTGTTGCTCGACGAGGCCACCGATTCCTACGCCGAAGCGCTTCAGATGGCGCGCGCTATCGAATACGAACTGGGCGAGGCCGACAGTAATCTGGGGCTGGCGGAACTGTCCGTGCTGCGCAACCGTGTTGACCAGGCATTGAACGACGCGCAGGCGGCGCAACAAAAGTATGGCGCGATGCGCAATGCCCTGGGCATCGCCCACGCAAACCAACTGCTGGGGGAGATCAACCTGCGCCGGGGCCAGCTCTCTTATGCCAGCGGCATGTTGGAACGCTCGTTGCGCACGTATAAAGCCATCGCCTATCGTGCCGGCCAGGCGGAGGCTGCGGCGGCGCAGGGCGAAGCGCAATTGCAGCGCGGCTTCCTGGCAAGCAGTCTCCAAAGCTTTGAAGAGGCCCAGAAGCTGGCTCACGCGCCGGGCAACCCCCGCATCGAGTGTATAGTGTTGCGCGGGCAGGGCGACACCTACAGCCGCCAGGGGCAAACTTCGCAGGCGGAAGAGCGTTACCGCGAAGCCCAACAACGGGCCGAGGCGCTGGTGTCTCCAATCAAAGCGCGGGAAATCGCAAACATCACGCTGCGGCGCACGCGCCTGGCGCTCTTCAACGGGCGGCTGGGCGACGCGCTCACCCACCTGGATGCCGTGAAACCTCTGCTGGCAACCATCGAGCCACCATCTCAGTCTTACCCCCTGGCGGAACTTATGCAGGGACAATGGCAGATGACGCTGGGTGATTTTGCGCGGGCCGAAGCGCTTTTCAACCAGGCGCGCGAGCGGGCAGAGGCGCAACAGGAGCCATTGATTGCCGCGGAAAGCGTGCTGGCTTTAGCGCAAGCCCGCCTGTCACGGGGAAAACTGGATGCCGCCAACGATACCTTCCTCGCCGCCGGACGCCAGTTCCAGCAATTGGAAAGCACCAGAGGCGACGGACAGGCCATGTTGGGCGTCGCTCAAACCCTTATCGGGCAGCAGTCATGGGAACAGGCCAGAGAACACTGCGACGGAGCCTTGACGCGCTTCCAACAAAGCGATGACAAGGTGGGACAGGCCGACGCGCAGTTCACGCTGGGGTTGGCTTTACGCGGCAGCGACGAGACGCAAGAAGCATTGCGACAATTTGAAGAGGCTCTGGCTCTTTACCGGCAACAGCAGCAGCCATCAGGCGAAGCAGATACACATTTTGAACTGGCGGGTATCTCCCTGGAGCAAGGCCACATGGAGCAGGCGCAACGCGCATTGACCGACGCCATTGCGCTAGTAGAGCGTGTCATGAATACGCTGCCTCAGTCTAACCAGCGACGCTCGTTCTTACAACAATATGCTGAACTCTACGCACTGACCGCCATTACGCAGGTAAGACAGGACCAGGACGGCCCGGCTAAACAATTGCTGGCATCGTATAAGCGCATCGCCGGGTTCCGCGCCGTCACAGACTACATCAAAGTGTTTGAGACACAGGTACCCGTTTCTGGAGAAGACGTAAGTGAAGCAGAACTGGTAGCGAACAAAAATCTGCTGAAACGCTTGAAACAATTGCGTAATAGTTTATAGGAAACCGCTTGCTCTTAACGCTTACAGGGCTTATTATGAAGGAAGACAATACCAATGCTTGATCTTGATGAAAGAACCGCTACGGTAGAGAGGATTCTATCATGACCATACGTTTCTTACGCGGCGATTCACAGGCCCCAAAGGGACACGCCATTTTTATCGCGCATAGCGCCACAAACTCGCGCGTGGTACTGGCGACATACTGTGTCGTTCCCCCGACTCCGCTATCGCTCGCAAAGTACCTTCCCTCATTTCTGGCATCGCAACTCTCGCAGGAGGATTTGCAGGACGCTACCAACGTGCCTGTGATGCCCATTCCACCCATGCTGGAAGAGGGCAGCACACTGGAACATCTCCAGGTATTAGCTGACCGGCGAGATGATGACCTGGTTGATCTCGGCACGATCAATCCCAGAGATGATGGGGCGCGGATGCAACTGGTGCAAATGGGCTGCCAGGAGTACGGACAGTATTACGTCAGCTACGCTTCGACTTTCGCCAATCAGAGCTACATCGAATCGTCGCAAGAGGAAGAGATGGTGCCACTGGATGACCTGGATACCGACGAACTGCTGCTCCAGACCATGAACGACCGCCAACGTCTGGCCGAACTGGGCAAGCTCGTAGGCGTGGCGCGTTATGCTATCGAGGGACATGATACGAATCTTTTGCAAGACACCCGCAAGCGGATGGCAAGCATTGCCAGACTTATGCCAGAAAAATACCGTAGCACAGAATTGATCTCCGCCGCGACAGATACGAGCGAGCGCGGTTCGCGCCTGGCGCAATTGTACCTGGAACGTGGATATAAGTTGCTCGACGAGGAATACGCGGATATTCCCGGCATCGAACGCACCATTCGAGAACTACAAAATTAGTTGCATCCGCCCACCGGGTGAGATGGAGGATTGAAAACGAAATGCCAACTGTAGGACTAAATACGGATATTACTTCACTGATGAACGCCATTGTAGCAGGCGATACAGAGCAAATGACGGGCATCGCGCGCGACCTGCTGACAAATGGCGCGGGTGCCAGCGAATTGATCGGGCGCATTGGTATGATAGCCGCGCGTGGAGACAGCGAGGGTCACATCATACTGGCCCTCGCGGCTGCCAGCATGATGTCGCGCTGGTGCATCTCACTGCAACATGCGCGCGGCGAAGATCCCATGAATCACCGACCCGAACTGCCCTTGCTCCTCCAGGCCGCCAGCGCAGCTATCCCATTCGTGCAAGCTGGCAGCAAAGCGCAGGAGAACTATCCCGAGCCGCTTTTCCCCAGTGGTCTGGCGGAGGGGCAAACCGTCAACACGGCGCTGACGGATGCTATTTTTAAGGGCGACACGCATATGGTGGAACGTTTATTATTTGGTCTCTATGGCACAGGCGCGGACTATCGCACCATCTGTATTCGCGTCTACGATGGTATTTCCACTACTTTCCAGCGAGCAGGACACCCACTTATGTTTGCTGTGCGCGGCTTCCAATTGCTCGATGCCGTCGAGTGGAGTACGCGCACCCCCAATATCCTGCACTGGCTCGCGCCGCACATTCCTGTACATACAGAAGAGCCGGCCTGGGTCGAGACGGTGCGCAGTTTCCTCTCAGAGCCAGCGCACAGCATGGCAAGCTATCGCACGCGCCTGGCCGCGCCCAGAGATGAAGCCGCGCTGCCCCTGCGCCGTCTTATCCTCAGCGATGCCTCCATGCCGCAAATCTGTTCGGGCGTGTTCGACGCGCTTATGAAGAACGGGGCTTCTTCGCGCGGCATCGGCTCGGTACTCGCCCTGACTGCTACCGATCTGCTACAGCGAGTTGGCGACAGCGACCGCGAGGCTTTTGTAAACGCGGCGCATGGCCTGCTCTATGTAGCCGCCGCGCGTGTCGCCTTCGTAGAGGTGCAGGAGGTTGAAGCGTTACCGCTCCTCTTTACGGCTGCCTATTACCTGCGCGCGCTCCATAGCGAACTGCCAGCGCAAGCAGCAGCAGCGCAGCCCGCCGCAGCCCGCTCAACCATCATAGGTGGTGGTTTAATCGCCCCATCCTTGCTCGAAACGCTCGGCGAACAGCTCAACGCGCAGGACCTCAGCGGAGCATTCGCCACCGCGCGCCGCTATGTGCTGCTCGGTCACGATGCGCGCGCCATGTTCGCCATGATCGCCCTTGCCGCCGCGCAAGCCGATGCCGCCGCCGACTCAGGCCACACCCTGCAAATCGTCCAGGCAGCAGGGGAAGAGTACATGGCCTGGCCCGCCGCCCTGCGCGACACCAACATCGAGGGCCTGATACACGTAGCCTTGCGTGCCGTCATTCGACAATAAAATACAGATGGATGTGACACGATGCAACGCCGAAGGTGTTGCATCGTGTCACATCCATCTGTATTAGCCTGCAATTTTTTGCCCGTTGGATTCGTCTATTATGCTGTAATTAACTACATCATGCTTCTGAGAATGCCCGAATGGTCTATTTCTGTATCAGGGAAGAGGATTTATGCGCAAACGATTTGTTATTTTCATGGCTCTATCGATGCTCTTATTGACATCGTGTAATGTATTTGGGGGCAATCCTGCTCCCCAGGCCACTCCGGTAGTCAAAGCGCCGCTCAATAAACAGGTATTTACCTATCCTATGACCGGCATTTCTGATATTACTACGTTCGATCCCGCGCTGGCCTTTGATGCGCAATCGATTACCGCCATCCAAATGGTCTTTACCGGACTGGTGCAACTCAACGATCAAGAGCAGGTGGTAGGGCAGTTAGCGCAAAACTGGAGCGTCAGTCCTGACGGTCTGAACTGGACGTTCCACCTGAAAAAGAACCTGAAATTCAGCAATGGAACGCCGCTCACCTCGGCGGATGTGGCCTATAGCATCGACCGGGCTTTGCAGCCAGCCACCAAATCAACCGTCGCGCCGATTTACCTCAGCCAGATCCGCGACTCGGATAAGCTACTGGCTGGAAATATCTCCACGCTCATCAACGATAGCCTGCTGACCCCTGATCCCAACACTATCGTTATTCAAACGAAGGCGAAATCGGCGTATTTCCTGGCTATGCTCACGCATCCCAGTTCCTATGTCGTTGAAAAACAGTTGATCCAGGTCTACGGCACGAACTTCACCGATCACCTGGCCGATGGCGGCGGCGCGGGGCCATTCCGCGTCACGAAATATACGCATGGCAAGGAAATCGACTTCGCGCCCAACCAGTTTTACTATGACGCGCATCCGCAACTGCAAAAGGTCATCTTCCCATTCTACCCACAGGATGCCGCCGCCTATAACGCCTATCAAACGGGAGCAGTCGATACTACCGGCGTACCCATCTCAACTTTCGCTACTGATAAGAAACATCCTGATTTCCACCAGGTGCCGCAGCTCTGGATCAACTACTACACCATGAACTACCTGACGAAACCATTCGACAACATCCAGATACGCCAGGCTTTCGCGCTGGCAATCGATAAAACGGCCATTGCCAGCAGCGTCTGGCATGGAACAGTGCTTCCCACCAACCATATCGTGCCGCAGGGCATGAACGGCTACAATCCCGCGCTGACCGGTCCCGATGGCACACAAAACCTGAAAGGCAACAGCACATTGGCGAAAAGCCTGCTCATGCAAGGGATGCAGGCCGAACACTGGTCAAGCGTTACGCAGATACCGCCCATCAAGTTGACCTACGCCAGTGATGTAAGCAACTTCGGCCAGGAAGTTACCGCTATGATTGCTATGTGGCAGAAGGTGCTGGGCATCACCGTCACGCCTGATCCGGTCGACTATAACACCCTGCTCGCCAATGTGACGGCGGCCACCAATAACCCGCAGGGACTACAGATGTGGGGGCTGGCCTGGGTCGGCGAATATCCCGACCCGCAGGACTGGCTGACGCGCCAGTTCGACTCTGGTATCCCCAACAATAATATGAACTACGGACAAAACTATAGCAATGACGCCGCGCAGCAGCAGAACATCCAGAAAACACTGGAAGCAGCCGACGTCAATTTCCAGGAACAACCCCGCATTCAAGCCTACCAGAAAGCCGAACAGCAGCTCGTAAACGATGTGGCCTGGCTGCCTATGGAGCAGGTTACGCAGGTCTACCTGCTCAAACCCTACGTCATCGGCATGGCAAGCAATCCCCAGAGTCAGTTTCCACCCAACGATTGGGCCAAAATCTTCATTGCCCAACATTGACGAAGGACAGCCTTGCCCATTTCTCTCGAAAAATGCGTTTAGAGTATGTGAGATTTCAAACGGCATCGACGTAGTAAAAGTATGCCACCGTTTGCAAGCTGGCGTACATGCAAACGGTTCATCGCTGTTCGACGATGCGTTAGACATCGCTACAAGTCCGTAGCAGCGCGTGCGCCTTTCCGTATATCACTATGCGCGCGGCATCGTCACCAGCACACAACCGTGTTTTCTGGGTAACGCAGCGCGTATTTACGCATGTGCGCCTGAAAAGCAAAAATCTGTAATGGAGGAACCTGACATCATCACAAAGCACATGCCGGGTTATCATCCTGAACGCGATTGGCCGCGTGAAAGGAGGTTTGGACACACTTAAAGAGAATAGTACATCAAACGTTACCATCGAATGTTGTCTCGAGACAATATAAGGAGAGAAGTTACTCATGCGATCACATAAGAAACTCACAATGGGGTTTCTCCCAACGCTTCTAGCGTTGGTGTCGATGCTGGTGGTAGCCTGCGGCGGCGGCGGCAGTACAGGCAGCACGACCCCAACCACATCACATACACATGCCGCGCAGGACCAGCAGGTCTTTATCTCTGGTGCCGAGATCGGCACAGGCGATATTTTATCGTTCGATCCGGCCCTCGCGCCAGACGCATTCTCATCAGCCGCCATCGACATGGTATTCACTGGCCTGGTGCAGCTTAATGGTCAGCTTAAAGTGCAGTGCGAACTGTGTTCGACCTACAGCGTTGGCTCCGATGGTGTCACCTGGACATTTAAACTGAGGCCCAACCTGACGTTTAGCGATGGCACGCCTCTGACCTCGACTGACGTGGTTTACAGTATGGACCGCGCCCTCGACCCCAAGACCCAGTCGGGTACCGCGCCGTACTACATGCGCTATATCAAAGACGCCACCGCGCGCGCCGGCGGCAAAGTCAAGACCCTCATTGGCGACAGCCTCATCGCTTCCGATCCGAGTACTGTAGAGGTTATCGCGGCCAGTCCGGTCGCTTTCTTCCTCCAGTCTTTGACCTACCCAACCTCCTACGTGGTTGAGAAGAGCGTCATCACGAAGTGGGGAACGGCCTGGACCGATCACCTGGCGGACAGTGGCGGCCAGGGCGGCGATGGTCCTTTCAAAGTGCAGGAATACACGCACAACAAGCAGATTGTCTTTGTGCCAAACACCGGCTATTATGGCCCGAAGCCACAGTTGGCGAAAGTGGTCTTCCCGTTCTATAAAGTAGCCGACACCGGCTACCAGGTCTACCAGGTCAACCAGATCGACTCAACTAGCATCCCGACCACCCACCTGGAGACCGACCGCCATCGCACCGACTACATCAACGCTCCCTTCCTGGCGATCAACTACTACACCATGAACTACTTGCAGAAGCCTTTTGATGTCACCTCCTGCCGCCAGGCCTTCGCGCTTGCCATTAACAAGGATCTGATCGTGAAGACCGTCTGGAAGAATTCCTTCATCGCCACTAACCATATCGTGCCACAGGGACAATATGGTTATAATCCAGACCTGAAAGGCCCTGATGGCACTACCAGCACAGCGGGCAACACGACGGCAGCCCAGCAGCAACTGAAAGCGTGCGAGCAGACTCAGAGTTACGCGAGCGCGGCTAACTTCCCGCCCATCACCCTGACTTACTCCAGCGCGGGCGCGCAGGACGTGCGTAACGAAGTCGCCGCCATGCAGCAGATGTGGCAGACCACCCTGGGCATTACCGTAAAGACCGACGACATCGACATCAACAAACTGTTCGCTGACGAAGGTCTGGGTTCAAACAACCCCTTGCAGTTCTACACCGGCCCGGCGTGGCTGGACGACTATCCCGACCCGCAGGACTGGATTACCCTCCAGTTCGATAAGGGCGCGTCTCAGAACGGTATGAGCTTCGGCCAGAACAAAGGCCCCGACGCCGCCGCTCAGCAGGCGTTGCAGGTACAGATGGAACAGGCCGACGTTATGCCCGGCGTGACCGCCGCTGAGCAGGATGCGCGCGCGAAGGCTTACAATGCCATCGAGCAGCAACTGGTCAACTACGTCGCCTGGTTCCCGATGGAACAGCAGGAAATAAACATCCTGCAAAAACCCTGCGTCCAGGGTCTCACCCAGAACGCTCTGGGCATAATCCCACCGGATGCATGGGGCGGCATCTACATCTCGACTGATACGCCCTGCGCGCACCTGGCTTCCTAACGCCAGTATGTACCGCGCAAGCATGTCATAGTATGGGGGACAGTGATCGCTATGATTGCTGTCCCCCTGTTCTTAATATGTAAAAGGCCAGGTTATTGAAGGGTTTTCTTAGATCGATGTCTGTCTAAGTACCCACCTGGGGCGTCGCTATCAGTTTCAGGCGAAACCAGCACACCAAACGCTTGACAAGCATGTTACGGTCAAATACAATAAGATTAAGTCTATCCCCGTAGTGTCCGCCTTCATGCAAAAGAAGAGCACTCTATGAGAAATGTGCCAATTCATAGATGTTCTCGAAAGCGAGGCATCAAAAACAAAAATGGACCACTGGAGAGAGAAGACAATTGAAGTATTCTCTTATATCACTGCATATGCGAACAAGAGAGTAGAGGGTACACTATGGTTCAATTTCTGGTCAAGAGGTTCATCGGATTGATCTTCGTCATCATCGGTGTAACCTTCATCACTTTCATTTTAGGGTATTTCGCTCCCGGCGACCCTATTCAGGGACTGCTGGGCAACCACGTCCTTCCCGCGACCTACATCCAACTCAAACATGCTTACGGATTGGATCTCCCCTGGTACACACAATACTGGAACTTCCTCACCCATCTGTTCAGGCTCGATTTCGGGCTTTCGTTCCACCAGCAAAACTATCCCGTCTGGAACATCCTCAGACAAGGCGTACCAGTTTCAGCAGAGCTGGCGATGTGGGCGCTGCTCCTGCAAGTGCTGATAGGTATTCCAATCGGCATCATCTCCGCGCTCAAAGCAAATAGCTGGGTTGATACAGTCAATATGGGCCTCATGCTCGTCATGTTCGCGCTGCCATCGTTCGTGCTGGCGATTTTTGCTCAGCTCGTCATCGTCTGGCTCGACAATGCGACGAATGGCGCCTGGCCGGTGGCCGGCTGGGGCAACGCCTGGACGTATGACTGGAACCATATCCAGTCCATGATTGCCCCTGTGCTGGTCTTCGCGGCAGCCGGCACCGCCCTCTTCGCTCGCCTGGCCCGCACCAGTATGCTCGAGGTGCTGCGCCAGGACTACGTGCGTACCGCGCGCGCCAAAGGACTGCGAGAGAGCGTCGTGGTGTACCGCCACGCTTTCCGTAACGCCATGATCCCGCTCGTTACCGTGTTCGGCCTCTCAATTGGTCTGCTGGTGACGGGCGCGTTCTTTATCGAGCAGATCTTCAATATTCCCGGCATCGGGCAGCAGACTATTACCTCCATCAACAACCGCGATTACCCGGTTATCCAGGCGACAGTAGTGCTGCTGGCTGTAGCTGTAGTAGTGGGCAACTTGATCTCGGACCTTCTCTATAGCATCGTTGATCCACGCATCAAAGCCGAATAGGAGGCAGGTAAAACATGGATACGAAGGACAAAGATTTCGAGCTTGCCTCTCCGGGGGTAATGACGCCTGACAGCACGATGTCACCCATGCTGGTAGAAAACGAAACGATAACCGGCAACGGTGTGCAGGTGATAGGACCGGATGAGGGATTAGTCGTTCTTCCGGGACAAAAGCCGAAGAAATCGCCAACACCCTTTCAAGAATCAATGCGCCGCCTGCGACGCGATAAACGCGCCATGATTAGCCTGGGAGCGATTATCCTCTTCATTTTGATCCCCATTTTTGGCCCGACCATCTACCAGCATATCGGCGGCACGTACCACAGTTCGTTTTTTGGCAATATTGGGCCAGGTCTGTACCATAATCCCTATCACCAGGAATTGGACCGCCAGGACGAACTGTTCTCAGCGCAGTACTGGCTCGGCACCGATAGCATTGGACGCGACATGCTGGCCCGCCTGATGCAGGGAATGCTCGTCTCGATCACAGTCGCCCTGCTGGTAGAAGTAGTCGATATCTTGATGGGTATCACCATCGGGGTTCTGGCCGGTTTCTACGGCGGCTGGCTCGACCAGATATTGGCGCGTTTTACCGACATCATGTTCGCTTTCCCCGGCCTGCTCTTCGCCATTCTGCTGACGGGTATCTTTGGCACCGAGGCCGACACCGCCTTCTCCAACATTCCAATTATCGGAGCAAACGGCAACGCGCGACTGATACTGGTTTCGCTGGCTCTGGCGTTTACCGCGTGGCCTTTGATGGCGCGTTATGTGCGCGGGCAAACGCTGCAACTCAAGGAACAACAATTCGTCGAAGCCGCCCGCACTTCTGGCACCAGCGACTATAAAATCATCACACGTCACATCATCCCCAATCTGTCCAGCATCGTCGTGGTTGCCGCCACATTAAACATCTCCGGCACGATTATTGGTGAGGCTGGACTAAGCCTGCTCGGACTGGGCGTACAGGCCCCAGGCTCAAGCATCGGCCTGATGATTTCGGATGCTTCGAGCAGCCTGCAAACGCACCCCTGGGAGGTCTTGTTGCCCTCCATTGTGCTGACTATTCTTGTGCTGGCCTTCTCGTTCCTCGGCGATGGCCTGCGTGACGCCTTTGACCCTCGATCAAAAGACTAGTAAGTGGAGTGATAAGAATGACAGAAAATCTACTTGAGGTCAATCACCTCAAGACCTACTTTTTTACACGCGGCGGCGTGGTCAAGGCGGTCGATGATGTCTCCTTTAGCATTAAGCGGGGCGAGACATTAGGAGTCGTGGGCGAAAGCGGCTGCGGCAAAAGCGTCACCGCGCTCTCCATCATGCGCCTGGTGGCAAATCCGCCGGGGAAAATTGTCGGGGGCGAAATCAACTTTAACGGCGAAAACATTCTCGAAAAGAACCGCGAAGAACTGACCAACCTGCGCGGCAGCTCCATCTCGATGATCTTTCAAGACCCCATGACCTCGCTCAACCCGGTCTTCACCGTCGGCTACCAGATCGCGGAGACAGTGACCCGGCATCGCAAGGATATGAGCAAAGATCAGGCATGGAAACGCGCCGTCGAAATGCTCGACCTCGTGCGCATTCCTGATGCCAAAAGACGCGCCAAAAACTACCCTCACGAATTCAGCGGCGGGATGCGCCAGCGCGTCATGATTGCCATCGCCCTGGCCTGCAATCCCAAACTGCTCATCGCGGATGAGCCAACGACCGCGCTTGACGTAACCATCCAGGCCCAAATCCTGGAACTGATGAAGGGCCTCTCCAAAGAATTTGACACCGCCGTCATGCTGATTACCCATGATCTGGGAGTGGTGGCAGGCACCTGTGAGTACGTTAATGTCATGTATGCCGGGCATGTGGTGGAATCCGCGCCGGTGAGACAGATCTTCGAGACCCCTGCCCACCCATATACAGTGGGTCTGCTGCACTCTATTCCACGTCTGAACGATGAGCGCGGTGTGAGGCTCAATCCCATCGCCGGTCAGCCTCCCGACCTGCTCAATCCGCCTGTCGGCTGCCCTTATGCCGCGCGCTGCCCCAAAGTGCAGAGCCGCTGCCGGCGGGAACGCCCGGAATTGACACCTGTAGGTCGTGGCAATCAAGTAGCGGCCTGTTTCTATCCAGACTAGGGGAAAAGAGGGTATTATGGCGCAAGAAATAGAAGCGGCAGCGCGGGAAACAGGCACCACGCTGATCGATGTCAAGGGCCTGAAGGTGCATTTCCCCATCAAAGGAGGCATCTTAAATCGCACGGTGGCGCACGTCAAAGCGGTTGACGGCGTTGACCTGTTTGTCAAACGCGGCGAGACGCTGGGGCTGGTAGGCGAAAGCGGCTGCGGCAAATCGACGACCGGGCGCGCGATTTTACAGTTGATTAAACCTACGGCGGGCAGTGTCAAACTGGAAGGGACAGAGCTGACCACGCTCGATGCAAACCACATCCGTCTGAAACGCGCCGAAATGCAGATGATCTTCCAGGACCCCTTCGGTTCGCTCAACCCGCGCTTCTCCGTCGGGCAGACAGTCGCGGAGCCGCTGGAGAATTTTAACCGGGGCAACAAGAAGGAGATCCAGGAAGAGGTCGCGCACCTGCTGGAAATAGTCGGTCTCAACCCCTTCTTTGTGAACCGTTTCGCGCACGAGTTCAGCGGTGGTCAGAGACAGCGTATTGGTATCGCCCGCGCCCTCGCTCTGCACCCCTCGTTTATCGTCGCCGACGAGCCAGTATCCGCGCTGGACGTGTCAATTCAGGCGCAGGTACTCAACTTGCTAGAGGACTTACAGCAAAGTTTCGGCCTGACCTACCTTTTTGTGGCGCATAACCTGTCGGTGGTGAAACATATCAGTGACCGCGTGGCTGTGATGTACCTGGGGCGCATAGCAGAACTGGCCGATAGCGAAGACCTGTACGAAAACCCGCTCCATCCCTATACCCAGGCCCTGCTCTCGGCTATTCCCATGCCTGATCCCGAATTGGAACTCAAGCGCAAGCGCATCATCCTGGAGGGCGATGTACCCAGCCCCGTGAATCCGCCTGCCGGTTGCAATTTCAACCCGCGCTGCTGGAAAGCGCAGGACATTTGCCGGGAAATCATCCCGCCTCTGGAAGAGAAAAGTCCCAATCACTACGCCGCCTGCCACTTCCCAGGGTAGAGGGTTGTCATCCATCGCTTCGCCTGTCATCCTGAGCGCAGCGAAGGATCTCTGCGTGGCTTACAAGAGATCCTTCGCTGCGCTCAGGATGACAATGGTTGGCAGGTCGTCTGGTGTTCCTGGGTCTATCCATGCCTGCTTAATATTAGTCCTGGTTTTGTTCCAGGCGTTTAATACGCGAGAGCAAACGGATGCGCGCCACTAAATGGCGCGCATCAAATGGTTTTATCACATAATCGTCTGCCCCCGCTTCGAATCCTGCAATTTTATCTTGAAGCGTCGCCAGTGAGGTCAGCAACATCACGGGAAGATAATACAGAGAGGGGGTAGAACGGATAAACTGGCAAAGCTCCAGTCCACTTTCCTGACCGATACACACTTCGCATATCAGGACATCAGGCACATGGTCCGCCAGGTAGCGACGAGCCTCGGCTAGAGTAGTCGCGCTGCGCAGGATAACGCTGTCATCCAACGCTTGCTGCATTTTCATACAGGCTCCTGGATCACTATCTACCAGAAGCGCATAGAGTCTACGTAATGTCTGCAAAGTAAACTACCACCACCAGGCTTTATTCGCGCTCGGCCTGTGTCTGTACCAGTTGATCTATACGGCGCTGGCGATCTGCCGGGGTCAGACGTATCACCCGCTCAATAGCGGCATTCAAAGCGCTGGGCTTAAAAGGCTTGGTGAGATATTCGTCAACACCGGAGAGATAGCCCGTCATTTGATCCTGTTCGCGGGTCATAGCGCTCAGAATAATTAACGGGACATTCAGCGTGCGCGGGTCGCCGCGCAAGCATCGCGCAAGATGATAGCCATCCATACGGGGCATCTTTACATCGATAATGACGCAATCAGGCTGTTCCATATAGATGCGCTCCAAACCCTCTACACCATCATAAGCAACAGCGACATCATACGTCCCTTGCAGGTTCACAGCGTACTTAATCAGCTCTACGATGGTCGGATTGTCATCAATCACCAGAACTTTTTTCATCGCATCTCCGCGCCGATAGGTTGATAGACCAGATTGATTGTTATTCAAAAGAACCCGCTCCTTTTCTGCATTGTAACATAGTTGCGCCTGCCTGCCAACATATCAATTACTATCGGCATCCCTTCTATTTTAGAATACTCCTGCGGGATACATATTTCCGAACCAACGTTCCTTATGTATGCTACAATAGCAGCAGGATAACTGTTATCAAAGCTGGATGGAGAAAGAAGCCGCAATGTCGTCTACAACTTCGCTGGATCGCTATGCAAGACAAACGTTGTTCAAGCCTATCGGGAAAGAGGGGCAAGAACGCTTGCAAGCCGCCTCGGTAGCTATTATTGGATGCGGCGCGCTGGGCAGCACACTGGCGAATAACCTGTGCCGCGCCGGCGTCGGGCGGCTGGTGATCGCTGACCGCGACTATATTGAAATCAACAATTTGCAGCGCCAGATACTTTTCGACGAGGACGACATTGCGCGCAGGCTTCCTAAAGCGGTGGCGGCGGCTGAAAAGTTGCGGCGCGTCAATAGCGAAGTCACGGTCGAAGGGCTGGTCGAAGATATTAACGCGGATGGCATTGAGTCAATCGTTCAGGATGTAGACCTGGTTTTAGACGCGACAGACAACTTTGCGACACGCTACCTGCTCAATGATGCCTGTATCAAACATGGACGCCCGTGGATTTATAGCGGGGTGATCGCTTCGTATGGCGTCACCTTAAATATCATTCCCGGCGATACGCCCTGCCTGCGCTGCATTTATCCTGAGATGCCCTTACCCGGCACAACCGCAACCTGTGATACGGCTGGTATCCTGAACGGCATCGTGGGAGCCATCACAGGCATTGCCTCGACCGAGGCGCTCAAAATCCTGCTCAAGAGCGATAAAGTCAGCCGCGATATGTTCTGGATGGACGTGTGGGAAAATACGAGCGAGCGTATCGAACTGCCGCGCTATCCTGATTGCCCGACCTGCGGCCAGCATGACTACGAATTTCTCGATATGCTGAGTGGAACAGACAGTACCAGCCTGTGCGGGCGTGACGCGGTACAGGTGCGCGGTGGCAAACGAGGCCAGAGCATTAACCTGCCCGCTCTTGCCGAACGATTAGAGCCGGTTGGGCAAGTTTCCTATAATGCCTACCTGCTGCGTTTGCTGGTTGACGGGTACGACGTAACGGTCTTCCCCGATGCCCGCGCCATCATCAAAGGAACGGACAACGAAATGGTGGCTCGTTCGATCTACGCGCGGTACATCGGCAATTAAAGCAGCAACCCTACCGGTCAGACTTTAACGTTTAACGAGCGTGGCTCGCCCGCAATTCGCCAATTCTGACCTGGCGCGCTATGTCATTACGCGCCAGGGTCCAGCACCACTGGAGGTCTGGCATGACTAGCAACGCCACTACTGCTGTCACCAGCGTTATCAGCAAACTAAACCAGAGTCCCGTAACGGGATATGTGGCGATTTGACCGCCAGCAGATTTGATCTGTCCGTAAGCCAGAAAATAACTGCTGACGAAGAAAAGCAGCTCAAACACCAGTGCAGCCAGGAAACTGAGCCGGATGGACAGAGCCAGGATTCTGGTCAACACGCGATCTTTCAAGACGAGCAGCGCCAGCACAATCTGAATCAGGCCCACTACCGGTATAGCCCAGATCAACGGAAAAGAGTAGCTATCGCTTACATGAACACTACCACTATTATCATTCTTTATAACTGTCTCGGAAAAATTTGTGCTAGTGGTCCCCAGGGTGAGGGCAGATACGCTCTTAGGGCTTGCTAATTTCGCCGAGTTTACCGAGGTAGCTGGTTCTCCAGTAGAAAACCAGGGGGCGAAAAAGAAGAGTAGGATGATAGCCAGGCCCCCGATCGCGGGAGCAATAATGACATACGGCAAACGCTTCGCATAACGTTTCGCGCTATAGCTTGGGTTAGCATTGATTACTTCGGCATAGGTTGACATGGGCAAAATCCCTCCTCGTACATTGCGTTTCTGAACATATGAGGCACTCAGATTGGTATTGATTATACTCTATAAACGTCCTCAGAACAAGTATTACGCCGCCTGGGGCGGAGCAAACACCTCTCCCTGACATTGTTGGGGTGAGAAAGGCGACCGCAAGGGTCGCCTCTACTATGAACGGGTCAGAGGAGCCGCTACGTGTCATAGTAGAGGCGACCCTTGCGGTCGCCTTGCCCGTTATCACAACCATCATTCACAAGCCTGGGGCCAATGTGGTAAGGCCCAGGCAATCTTGCCATGCATGTTATAATACGCAAGGTGACGGCTCACCCCATTTTTTTTACCTCATTTTGCCGAGGGAGACAGAGTATACATGAATGAACATATTCTCGTGTGTGTAGCATGGCCCTATGCGAAAAGCTCCACGCACGTTGGACAGATTGTGGGAGCATATCTCCCTGCTGATACTTTTGCTCGTTTTCATCGCCTGGCCGGAAACAACGTCCTGATGGTTTCTGGCAGTGACGAGCATGGCACGCCTATCCTGGTTGACTCTGAGCGCGAAGGCATCGACCCGCGTGAGTTCGTGGCGCGTTATCATCGCCAGATTTGTGAAGTATGGGACCGCCTGGGCATCGCCTGGGATTTATATACCGAGACCGGGACAGAAAATCACTACCGCATCACGCAAGATTTCTTTTTAACCCTGCATGATAAAGGCTATATCTTCAAAGACACGATGGAGTCTCCCTATTGTCCGACCGATCACCGTTTTCTGCCCGACCGCTATGTCGAAGGCACCTGCCCCCATTGCGGCTACACGCAGGCGCGCGGCGACCAGTGCGATAATTGCGGGCGCACCCTCGATCCGGTAGACCTCATTTCGCCGCGCTGTCGCCTGTGCGGAAGCGTAGATAGCACACTGGAGATTCGCCCGACGGAACATTTCTTTTTGGATCTGCCCAAATTACAGGAGCCGTTACAGCAATGGCTCTCGGAAGGCAAAGATTTCTGGCGAACGAATACGATGGGCTTCGTCATGAACTGGCTGAAAGAGGGACTGCGCCCGCGCGCCATTACGCGCGACCTGGACTGGGGCGTGCCTATTCCGCTCGATGGCTACGAGAGCAAGCGTATCTACGTCTGGTTCGATGCCGTAATTGGCTACTTCTCGGCCTCGGTCGAATGGGCAGAGCGACGGGGAACGCCCGAAGCCTGGAAAACATGGTGGGTTCCCGACCAGACGACTCCTCCGGTGAAGTCCTATTACTTCATCGGCAAGGATAACATCCCGTTCCACGCCATCATCTGGCCCGCGATGCTGATGGGCTACGGCAATCGCAACCTGCCCTATGATGTACCCGCCAACGAGTTTATGACCATGAGCGGCCAGAAAGCTTCGAGCAGCCGGGGCAATGTCATCTGGACAAAAGATGTGCTGGATAGCTATAGCGCCGACGCGCTGCGCTACTACCTCTCGGTGACGGCTCCCGAAGGACGCGATAGCGACTTCACTTACGAGGAACTGATTCGCCGCAACAACGACGAACTGGTCGCCACCTATGGCAACGCGGTGCATCGCACCCTGACCTTCTTGCAGAGCAAGTTCGATGGCGTCGTGCCAGAAGCGCAGGCGTTAGGCGAGGCCGACCGCGAAATCCTGGCCGAGGTAGAGCGCGGCTTCGAGCTAGTCGGACACAACATCGCCAACTGCCACTTCAAAGAAGGCATCAACGCTGCTATGGCCGTAGCGCGCGCGGCCAATCGCTACCTGGATGAACAGGCCCCCTGGAAGCAAATCAAGCAGGATCGCGCCGCCGCAGGCACCACCATCCATGTGATGTTGCAAGTGCTGAGCGGCCTGCACATCATGTTCTGGCCCTATCTGCCATTCTCATCCGAGAAATTGCATCACTACCTGGGCTTCGAAGGCGATGTCAGAACTGTTCACTGGCGTCCAACCAGCGTGCCAGCCGGCTTGCACTTGCCAGCGCCATCTCCTCTTTTCCCCAAACTGGAAGAAGTTGCGGTGGTTTCATAAATAAAACTCGTAGCAGCAGGAGTGTGTGAGTGGCATCCGCGCAAGAAACGTTTAGAGCGACCGTCATAGAGCCTCTAAAGGTCAATCGAGGGGTACAATCCCTTTCATACGCCGAATATTTGAGGCTTCCAGCGGGGCAGAGATCGAATGACGAGGCTGATGTCGTTGATAGTCGCTTTACGCAAAAGCTTTTAGAGTGGTTAGGCTTCGAGTCGGCGGATATTGTCTATAATCATCCCACTCCTGGACTTCCGCAGAACAGGCCAGATTTCGTCGCAAAGATGTTCGGGTCAACCGCCTTTATCGTCGAGGATAAAAGCACCGACGAACGCTTAGATAGCGCTTCCATTCATCAACTGCGGCGCTACACCGTTGGCACATCTGGCTATTGTCTCTGGACAAATGCGCGCACTATCGTTGGTTTGCGCTTTGATGCCAACGGCGACTATCAGACGCTGGTAGAAGTGCGTGTCGATAACGTTTTTGGAGACGTGCCATCCCCGGTCGATCAAGAAGCGAACTTTGAGATTCTTCTGCTTCTCTACCATAAGCAGCGTTTTAGCGATCTTGCTAACATCATCGATGCCATCGCCATTGATGAAAGCGAGTGGAGGCAACGGGCAAAATCGCTGGCAGACGAAGCTTCTTTGCGACAGTTCATCGACGAGAGCCGCTATGTGCTGGATCAGCTCACAACGGCCATTCGGGCGCGTTTGAGTAATGTTACGCTGGAATTAGCGGAGGCAGCGCAGGACCTCGCATCCAGCCAGAAAAAATACCTTGCTATTCTCTCCAACCTGTTCGACAGACTCAAAGGCGGAGGTGGCGTCAACCTGGCGGAAGTCAACAAACTGGAAGAGGAGTTACGAAACCTCGCATCGCGCTTGATTGATATAGACACCTCGTATACCGGACGCCTGAAACCCGCCATGAGCGCGGCGACCATTCCGCTCTGGAACAGTTCTATAGAAGAAATCAAGGCGGTTGTATCAGGGCTGAGAGAACGCGAACTCGCGCGCAACGAATCGCGTCGCATTCGCGCGGCTTACCTGGTATGGCTCGAACGCTATAAATATATCGAGGGCGAGGAACGAGGCGATGAGAGCGCGGTAGAGTCACGCCGCCAACGGGCTTTCGCGGAACAGGTGAGCTATGTTTTCTTCGTTCGCCTGTTATTAGTGCGCGTGCTGGAAGACAAAGGCATCATGGCTCGCATTGTATCGGATGGAGGCTTCAAGCACTGGTTCTCATTTTTACGTAGTTCCTCTTTAGAGGATCGCGTCCATGAAATTCGCGGGGAAGCGTTTCTTCCACTTGTTTACAGCCGCGTGGTGAGTTTCTACCGGCACTTCTTTCAACAGCCCGTTTTTGACTGGTTCATGCCCGACGATTACTTGCTGGCTCTCGCGCTTGATCGCCTGAACATGTACAATTTCAAGGACGTTACCAACGACTTGCTCGGCTTTACTTACGAAGCCTTTATTGATCGCGTGGCGCGTAATCAGAAAGGCCACTTCCTGACACCCCCGTCTATCGTCGAATTTATGCTTGACCGCGCTGACTATACCGACGCTTCAATCATTGGAGAAAGCTTACTCGATCCAGCATGTGGATCAGGTAGTTTTCTGGTACACGCCGCGCGCAGACTCAGGCAGGCCATTGCCAGCAGTATGTCCCGGCGCGATCCGGTCGAATGCGCCCGCCTCTTTATTGAACAGGTGAAAACCCGCCTCGTCGGACTCGAAGTGAACCCATTCTCCTGTTACCTGGCGGAACTCAACCTGTTCATCCAGGCGCTTGACGACCTGGCTCTCCTCTGGAAAAATGGCGAGCGGCCAGACATCGAACGCTTCGCCATTTACAACACCAACAGTCTCGAGATGCCCCAGGCCGTTCTCAATTCAAGCTATGAAACACTGGCTACCACCTTTGGGGATGAAGCCACCTCTTTAGACGAGGCGGCCAGCGTCAAAAGCAAACGAGCAAACTTTAGCTACGTGATCTCCAATCCGCCTTATGTCAATCGCGGTATCATTCTGGAGGCAAAGAGCTATGGCGAATACCCATTCTACCGCGAAGTTGTGAAAGGCGATGAGAATTTTTACCTGCTTTTCCTGCGCCTTGCCACCTACTATGTTGCTCAGGGTGGCACCATCTGTTTCATCTGCCCGCTCAATCTCTTCGGTGACGAATCAACCATGCGAGCGCGCGAGATGATTAACAGGTGGAATATACAATCGATCACGCGCTTTTATGCCAGGGATTTGCTTTTCCCCGGCGTGTTACAGGGAATCTGTATCCTGCGTTTCGACCATCGCCCCTGCGAATCAACAGGCGCTGTAGAAATTCGTGGCGGTTTTTCCATCGAGGAAGCCGCCCGATCAGCGACCTCGCTGCAAAGCCAGCGCGTGATACAAAACTACCCCGCCAGGACAACCTGGAATAAACCCTGGCTGGTCAATGCCAACCCTGCTGCCTATGATCTATGGGAATACACCCTCGGTAATTCTAAACAAGATTTGGCCGACCTTCTTGAGAAAAAGATGGAAGTGGGCAAAGGCGACGTACGATCGACCTGGGCTAAACCCATGCTCAATTCGAGGCAAGTAGCGCATGGTCTCCCCCTAACCAAAGGCAAAAACGTTACAGATTGGGGAGATTGGTCAATTGTGACATATCTTGACCCCTTTGTAGCTATTCCTTCATCGATAAAAGATTATACAGGTAGCAAATGGGTACAGAAACAGATTCAACGTATCGCCAACTTAACTCAACAGGAAACTGTCCTTTTCCTTAAAGAGGTTTCCGGTCTGGAAATGAAGCGGCCCATCAGAGGTACCATACTTCAACGAGATAATAAACATCCTGTCGTCGCAGATGAAACACTGCTCGTTATGTATACGCTGGAAGCGGCCTACGAAGACCTGGCCTATGCAACATTCGGGCTGGTGACGAGTGAAATCTACAACTTCTTTTTCAGCCTCTTTTCCACTAATGCCCACGCCAACTTTAAGGAGATACTGCGTTTACCCGTGCCGAACTGGTCGCCGGAACTTGAACAGCGGCTCGCCAGCGAGACGAGAAGTGTGCTACAAATATATCAAACGCTCTACCAGCACCAGGAGAAATATGGAGTTGAGCAAGCGCAGCGTATCTCCGTCAGCCGCGCATTGCAGGCTACTGGCCTGCCAACGCTACGCTTAGAAGACCTGGTTTTGCGCGGGGATATAGCCGTAAATGGAGCGACACATGACTCTCTGGAAGTGATGCAGAGTCGAGGACTGCTCACATTTCATCCTCGATTGGATGCCGCCAGCATTCAGGCGCTGGAAAGCGTCATACGCGCAAACGGCAAATTGAGCTATCTCAAGGACGGAAAAAATGTACTCGTACCCAATCCCAGAGTAGCCGCGACCTTTTTAGATACACTCGACAAGATCGAAGCGGAACGCGCAAGCATCCACAAACAAGTCACCGGCGCTCAACGCGCGCTGGACGATATGATACTTGATGCCTATGGCATCACTCATCCGGCATGGCGCGAGGTTGTGAGCGCTGGCGTTCCCTGGGCCAGGGCGGGAGTGTCATCCTGAGCGCAGCGAAGGATCTCTCGTCGGCGGCGCACAGATCCTTCGCTGCGCTCAGGATGACAGCCTCTGGCGGTTGACCCGTTTCAAAACAACCGGCATGTGTATGGACCATTGCGGTGGCTCTGGTTGTCTCTTCTTTACTTCTCCCTCGTATATTAGCCAAAAATTGCGTAAGGCGTTCGCATTTTTTGCGACAGGATAGTAGAAAGGAGATAGAACGTTGACCAGTTCCATTTCACCTATCCTGTGCCATCACGGACAGAGCATAGATACGTGCGGCATCTGCCAGCAGCGCACGCACATGCAACTCGCCGCGAACATCGACACGCTGCTGGCGGATGCGCGTCCTCGACTGCTACGCCTGGCACGCCTGAATGGCGTCCCCCTGGATGCCGCTGACGATGTCGTGCAAGAGACATTGATGGAGGCATGGCGACACCTGGAAAACCTGCACACGCCGGAGCGTTTCGCCGCCTGGCTGGATGGCATTTGCCGCAATGTATGCCGCCGGCAGGCTCGCGCTCAGGATACGCTTTCCCGGCAAAACGCCTCGCTTTCCGATCTTCAGCAGGATAGCGCCGGCGAAACGGAAGATGCGCTTTCCTTTGATATTGCTGATCCACAGGCCATCGACCCAGCCGAGCTATTGAACCGCGAGGACATGGCGACGCTGCTTGATCGCGCCCTCGCCTACCTGCCCGCAGAGACGCGCGAATTGATGGAGTTATGCTATCTGGCCGAACTTCCTCAACGCGAAGTGGCGACACGCCTGAACATAACAGTCGGTGCGTTGGAGCTGCGCCTGCACCGCGCGCGTCGCTTGCTACGCCAGGTACTTAACGGGGAATTACGCGTCGAGGCCGAAGCATTTGGCATCCTCGACGCTGAGCAATCCTCCGCCTGGCAGGAGACGCGCCAGTGGTGCTGGCTGTGCGGCAAGCAGCGAATGCGTGCCATTTTTGAGCAACAATCGGATGAGACGGTCAACCTGCGCGCGCGCTGCCCGGATTGTTCAAAACGCTATGATATGGACATCATCAGCACAGCAGGTCTTCTGCCAATGAATGGTTTCCAATCATTCCGGCCCGCCATTAAACGAGTCTTCCAGGCCATACCGCATGTATACCTGTCTTCACTGCAAGAGAAGCTCTGCCCCTTTTGCGGAACATCAACCAGAACCAGCATAAACGCTGATAGGATACCCTTTCATGATTTTGCAATTCCTGACCGTGTCTGGTTAGTAACATATTGCTCCAATTGCGGTTTCTGTTCTACAGACGTGGTCTCTATATTCTTCTCGCACCCGGAAGTCATGAACTTTGCCCTGCAACACACGCGCATGGTGACTGAACCCATTCAATGGTTGGAGTACGCCGGGCGGCAGACCTTATGCGCGCGTCTAAGCGATGTGACCAGCGCCGCCCGGCTCACTATACTGGCTGATCCAGAGTCATTGCAAATTATAGCTTTATTCAAAGAATAAGAGGAACATTTATCCATGTCTTTACCAACGGACTCAACAGAAAAACTTCTGCCTGATGAACAACAAGAAAATACTATCCATGACAATACAACCACAATATCATCCTCTCAAAAATGGTCTATCAGGAAAGTTCTTACAGGTGGTATCCTTGCGCCGCTCAAGGTGCGCGATTTTCGCCTCCTGTTTGGCGGGCAACTGGTCTCGACGGTTGGCGATGCCTTCTATGCCGTCGCGCTGCCCTGGCTGGTGTTGACTAACGGCGGCAACGCCCAGGAACTGGGCATTATCCTCAGCGCGTATGGCATCCCGCGCATCGGCAGCGTTTTGCTGGGCGGCATCTTGAGCGATAAACTGCGCCCGCGCCGTGTCATGCTGCTGGCCGATTTCGCGCGCGCCATCCTGGTCGGCATCCTGGCGATGCTCGCGCTCATCGGACACCCGGCGTTCTGGCAATTGCTGCTGGTCGCTATCCCACTTGGCACATTCGAAGGGCTGTTTTTGCCCGCCTCTTTCGCCATGCTGCCGGAAGTTCTGGAAGACGCGAATTTGCAGGCAGGCAACGCGCTCAATACCTCCTCTGTCCAGTTAGCCACACTGGTCGGTTCGGGAGTCGGAGGAGTTGTAGTAGGAGCATTGCGCTCTGGCATTGCACTGGCAATCGATGCGCTCTCATTCGTAGTCTCGGCCATCTCACTTGTTCTCATTCGCGGCAGGCTACAACCCGCTCCGACAAAAGAGAGTGAGCCTGCATCGTTGCCACCCACAGAAATCGCTGCTGAGGGCATGAAAACAGTAGCAATGCCTGTAGATGGCGAGCAAAGTGGCGATACCGAAACCATGCAGACCGCAGAGCAACCTGCAACGTTCTGGCAATTTGTGCGCGAGTCGCAAGTGGTGCAGGCAGCTTTCATCGTCTCACTTTTTGCTAACATCACCTTTGGCGGCTTAATAGAGGTCGCTTTGCCATCCCTGGCGCATGGCCCGCTGGCTGCGGGGGCAAACGGCTACGGCGCGATACTTGCCGCCTTCGGAGCAGGCGCGTTGCTGGGCAGCGTCGTAACTGGTATGTTGGGCAATATTCCTCATCGTGGAACGATTGCGCTTGGCGTAGCAATGCTACAGGCCATTGCGGTAGCGCTCATCCCCTATGGCGGTCTGGCCGGCGCGATTGTATTCATGGCAGCTATGGGCATCTTCAATAGCGTCACCAACGTGATCTTCATCACCATCATGCAGCAGATCATTCCGCGCCATTTGCTGGGACGCATCATGGGCGTGTTTATGTTCGCCTCGTTTGGCTCCTACCCGCTTTCGGTGGCTATCGTTGGAGTGATCGTCGCCCACTTTGGACCCACGATCATCTTCCCCATCGGCGGCGCGACACTGTTCCTGGCGGTGGCATTTGGGCTGACACGCAGGCAGTTACGGGAGTTGTAGGGGCGGGGGTTGGGCAGGGAGGCACGAAGGCGACCCTTGCGGTCGCCTTTCGCACCCCTCACTAAAGCTTGACGGAGTACTATGGCACATCTCCTCCCCACGGATGCTCACGTATATCATCGCGGATGAAAGACAGGAAGGCGGCGGAGGCGGGAGCATGATAGACATTGGTGTGCCACGCGAGCAAGATAGTACGCACAGGTGGCGGGTCAAGGGAGACAATCGCCACCTCTCTTCCCTGGGCTTCGGCCACAGAGCGCGGGAGTACCGATATGCCCAGGCCCTCGGCAACCAGCGAGCGCACTGTGCCGAGTTCGCCGCTTTCAAAGAGCATCCGGGGTGTAAAATCTGCCGCCAGGCTTCTCTGCATAATAATATGCCGCAATCCAGAGCCGGGTTTGAACAAAATGAACGGCTCGTCCCGCAACTCTTCCACCGCTACATTTTGACGATGTGCCAGCATATGAGCGGGCGCTACCACCAGTACCAACTCCTCGGTCAGGAGTTTTTCAGTCACAACCGGCGCACTCGTGAGTTCTGGCGGCCACGAATCGTCCATTATCTGGATCAAGGTCAGGTCCAATTGTCCTGTATGCAAGAGTTCTAATAGCCGCTCTGTGGCCTCTTCGCGCAGGACAATATCAATGCCCGGATAGCGCGTATGGAACCTTGACAACAACGCGGGAAAGCGGAAAGCTTCAAGCGATTGTAATGCGCCAATTACGACACGCCCACGCGCCAGCCCGCTGTACTCCTGCATCTCCATACGCGCCCATTCCACTTCGGCCAGAATACGTTCCGCGCGTATCAACAACGCCTCGCCAGCAGAGGTGAGACGCACCTGGCGACTGGTGCGCTCAAAGAGCGTGACGCCAAGTTCGCGCTCCAATTGCCGTATCTGCTGCGAAAGCGCCGGTTGCGCAATGCTCAGTTCTTGTGCCGCCCGCGTAAAGTGTCTTTTGTGGGCTACCGCAACGAAATAACCTAACTGGCGTAACTCCATCTCTCCCTCTATCTATAAGCATAGCTTATTGATTCTATCGTAAACATATATTGGACGTATTGATCTCAGTATGGCATACTCTATGCAAGAGATCAATATGTGCGTTCACGCGAGTTCTTCTATTTACATGAGGGAGGCTATATATGGCTAATCTCGGCTTCATCGGTCTGGGAAAAATGGGAGGCCGTGTGGCGAAGCGGCTGGTAGACGCCGGACACACGGTGACAGGCTATAACCGCACAAAGTCAAAGGTCCAGTGGCTGCTGGACGCTGGAATGCAGTGGGGCGAGTCGCCGCGCAGGGTCACGGAAACGTCCGATGTAACTTTTAGCATGGTAACGAATACCGCCGCATTACACGAAGTGCTTAACGGTGATAATGGTGTTCTGGCCGCTCTGACTCCCGGCAAAGTCTATATCGATATGAGTACTATCAGCGCCAGCGCTTCGCGCGAAATCGCAATGCAAGTCGCCGCGCAGGGAGCGCATATGCTCGACGCGCCGCTATCGGGCAACGTCATTCATGTCGAGCAAGGAACGGTCTCTATGATTGTGGGGGGCGAGCAAGCAACTTTTGAGCAGATGTTAGCTATATTGCACGACATCACCTCCAAAGTGACCTACGTGGGCGGCAACGGCCAGGCCATTTTAATGAAAATCGCCATCAACCTCAGCCTCTCCACGCAATTTCTCGGTTTCTGTGAAGGCATTCTCCTGGCTGAAAAGAACGGTATCCCGCGCGCAACGGCTGTTGAAGCATGGAGGAATAGCGCCCTGGCCTCGCCTGCCACCTGGCATCGCGCCCCGTTCATTCTCGAAAAGCCCGAAGAGATCTGGTTCGATGTGAACATGATGCAGAAAGATTTGCTGCTGGCCCTGGAACTGGGCCGCGCGTCGGATGTGCCACTGCCATCGGTAGCCCTTTCCAACGAATTTCTCACAGCCGCCCGCGCTATGGGCCTGGCAAAAGAGGATTTCGCCGTCATGTTCGACGTGCTGGCCCGCATGGCTGGCGTGGACAACTAAACACGCGCCCTTTGAAAGGAGATTGTTATGCACCACGTAGGGAACTACGATAAAGCGGCTTTTGAGGTACCTCCCGCCTATGCGAATTACAGCCAGGGCTACTCGCGCGTCACGATGGTTGACCACAACATTGACGGCGCGGTGCATACCGGCCTGGGTCTCTGCAAACTCGATCCTGATGGCTCAGTGAATAAACATGTGCATTTCTACGAGGAAGCCTTTTATATCCTGGAAGGGCGGGTGCTGGTAAGCATCGACGGCAAAGACTACCAGCTTGAAGCGAACGATTACGGCATCTTTCAGGCGGCTGTTCCCCATGCCTGGCGCAACGTTGGCGATCAGCCTGTGCGCTGGCTAGAAATGCTTTCGCCGCAACCAAAGGCCGCCGGGCAGGAACGCGATACCTTTTTCTTCAAAGAGGGTGATGCTCCCATTACAGGCAATCGTCCTGATTTCCGCGACCCGACCACGCGCTATCTCGGCCACTTCGACAACTCACACATGCCGCCGCACAGCCAGTTGCAAATGGATGGCTACCGGGGCAGCAACATCTTCGGCATCTCTCTGAAAATGCTGGTCGATAAAATGCTCGGCTCGCAACACCTGACCCTCTTCATGGTAGAATTCCAGCCCGGCGGCGAGGGCAATATTCACGATCATCCATTCGAGGAAACCTATTTCTTCCTGAGTGGCGAGGCCGAAGCCATTCTCGACGGCCAGACCTACCATGTTAAAGCGGGTGACTACGTCTGGACCAGCGTCGGCGGCACGCACGGCTTCTTCAACAAAGGCACCGTCCCCATGCGCTGGATCGAAACGCAAACGCCCCAGCCTCCCAACCAGCAAGCATTTCGCTTCCCGGCAGACTGGGCTTACCTGGAAAAGAAGCTGGATATGTAGGGGATACATGGGTAAACTCCACCCTTAACCCATAAAAGTCCGGCATGTCTGATGAACTTTGCCGATCGAATGGGGAAAGGCGTGTGGCTCCATTCTGATGAATTCTGCCGACCGAATAGAGGGACGCTTGCGGTCCAAGCTTCTGTAGGGACAAGGGGCGGGGTTGGGCGGATGTGGGGGCCTTGTGCTTGTCCTCGTCGGGGGATGATTCCCCCGATATATCATGAACCTCCAACGGAATCGCATGGCAACAAGGACAAGCACAAGGCCCCCCCATCCCTACCCCTCATCCCCTTGTCCCTACAGGACGAGGACGAGGACGCCCCTCATGCTCCCATTCGGTCGGCAAAGTTCATCCGGGGTGGGGTGGAGAGATTATTGAAGAGCAAATCCCGCCATGATCAACACATCCATAT
>DASTKD010000282.1:0-3252 GCA_035716135.1 Ktedonobacteraceae bacterium | reverse complement strand
TCGCGGGCGATGTCCGGACTGATTTGTTTGAAGTTTCTCATTCCCTTTGTGATGCGATCATTCAGCGGAGTAAGCTGACCGCGCAGGGACGAGGCCCGTCCGCGGTAAAACTGGGCCATACTCTCCCGCATCTCGTCGGCGTTTTCGATGGTCAGCGTCATATTCTTCTGCTCTTTTTCGATGCTGGCTATGTATGGCGTGATATCTACATGTGCCGTCTCCTGTAACACCGTGCGGCAGGCGCTCTGCTGTTGCTCATAGTGAGTGATTCTTCCGTCGAGGGTGCCGATAGTTTTCAATACTTGCTCGTGTTGCTGTGCTTGCTCTTTGAGTTGTTGTGAAATTGTCTCTACCTGCTTATTCAACTGAGTTAGGTGATCGGCGCTGGCCTCAAGGTCGCGCTGCTGCGCCAGCAACGTGTTACGAGTGCGCTCGTCCGAACGCCAGTCTATGGCGGAGAATGTTGAAAAATCCAGCAACCTTTGCAATGCCAGCGTGCGCTGCTCCTCTTGTTTCTGCCTTTGCTCGATCTGTTCAATGCTGTTCCTCAGTTCTTGCAACTTCTTGTCCTGCGATAGAAGCTCTCTTCTGATGGCTGCGATTTTCTCGACGTTGCTCCAACCAAGCACATAGTGTTTGCGATCACCGAGGGGAATACTATCATTTTTCTCGTGACGGGCCGTATTGTGCTTGATCTGACCATTGAGGGTGAGGGCGCGTCGGGCCTGCTGAAAATCTTCCAGCCTTTCGCAGCAGCTATAATCCCAGATATCAATGAGTTCGGCTGCGAGCCAACCGGTAAATTCGGTATCCGGCTTCACTTCTAGTTTGAAAAAGAGCAGGTTGTGTGCAAGATTGGCTGTATTGCGTGGAGTGCGTGGTCCACGCAGACGGTGATACACAATCCGTCCGTGCAGGTTCGTCTGGTCAACGTAGCGGCTGATACGCTGGTAGTGGTGTTCGGGGACGAGCAATTGCCTCCCGAAGCCGAGTAACAGGCGTTCGATGGCCGGCTCCCACTGGCGTGCGCTCTCACGAACGCGCAATAATTCGCCGACAAAAGGTACATTCTCCTCTGGAATGCCGAGTGCCTGCGTCAGCGCGGCGCGTAGTCTGATATCGTTCGTGGGAATCTGGCTTTTGCGTTGTTGCAATGAAGACAGTTCCTCGCCCAGCAGGCGCACATCCGCCACAAGCGCCACTTCCTGCTGTTTGAGGGCGTCGCGTTGCTTCGTCAGTGCAGCGTAGTGTGCCGCAACCTGCGGTAACAACGAGCGGGCTTGCCACACATTCTCCGTAAATATTGTCTCGTCCTGATACTCGGGCAGGTTCACTGCGCGCACCTGTAAATTGTATTGTGCGGCCTGCTGCTTTTTCACCGCTTGCCGGTCGGTAAGCATCTGGATGTCACGCTTGATGTTGGCAATGCGCTGACCAACACTGTCATTCTGTCTGGCAACTTCCAGGTCGAGAATCTGCTGCCCCAGGTAATCAATATGTTGCTTGAGTGTATCGCTCTGCTCCTGCGCAGCGAAGCGCTGCTGGCGAGTTTCGACGAGAGCCGCTTCGAGCAGCGACTCCTTGCGACTGGCAATATACACAGGAACAACTTGCGCGCATTGCTCAGCAACGACGATGCGCTCTCGCAACTTCTCATGTTCCTGCACATCGTTCATAAGCGGTTCAAGCACTGAAAGCTGCTGTTCAGCAAGTTCAATGGCCGCGTGAGCGCGTGTCAGATTCTCGAAATTCTCGCGTAAATCAATGATACGTTTCTCGGCGTCGGTCTTTTGCAGCATATGATCGCGTACAAAGGCATTCAAGCCGCCGATGTCTTTGATCGAGACGATCTGGTTGAACAGGTCGAGTGCCTTTTCGGAACGTAGGCCCAGCAAGCGACAAAAACGCTGGCTATACTTCACAAATTCTTCATAGACTTCAGCGCCACTTGCTTTCAGTTGTTTCTTCAAATCCGCGATGCCACCGCGAACCGCAAAATGCTGCTCAATAGTGAGCGGGGCGGACGCGACAACATGAAACTTACGCAATTCGCCCTGCTGCCACCAGAAGACCTGGGCCAGTGTGACGTACTGTCTCTGGTGGGCGTTGACAAAGAGCGCGAGCAGGACAGAGTAGGAATCTTTCTCGCGCAGATATTCTACCCGTGCCACACTGCTATCACGATCCTTCTGTTTGCTGAAGGCACCGCGCACATAGGTACTTTCATTGCGCTCGCGGTGCTTTTCCGTACCTGACGCCTGATTATACGTGCGGCGATTATAAGGAACGAAGAGGGTCAGCAACGCATCTGCCAGTGTAGACTTGCCGGAGCCATTTGCGCCGGTCAGGAGTGCTGTGCCACTGTTGGGCTTCACCTGCCATATATGGTGGTTAAATGTTCCCCAGTTGTAAACTTCAAGTTGCTCCAGGCGAAAGCCGTTCGCGATATAGCAGTTGTTTTCGGTGTTGGAGCTATTCTGATGCAGACACGGGTGTTCCATAGCGAGCCAGTTTCTCCTTAATTTCAGCCAGCTTCTCCGCGTCAATTTTCGCCTTCAAGATGCGCCGCACTTCAAAGTACCTGGGGTTGTCAGTATCAGGCATCCGCTTGAGGAAACCCAGGTCAATAAGCCGCTCAATAGCCGAGGAGATGCGACGTTGTATCGCGCGTTCATCAGTGCGGGCCGATAAGAACGGCAGCATGAGTTCGTATATCTGAGTATCAGTGATGGTACACTTACCCGCGTCAAGATGGGTGGACTCGAACTGATCCAGCCATTCGCGCAACAGGACGCCCAGCAGCGTCGCGTGATAGGTCAAACGATCGCGCCGTGTCAGGCGGGGCAGAGGAATAGTTTGACCTTCATCGTCTTCGAGTGGAGGTTGGTGCAAGTAGGCATAGCCATCCTCTTCATTGAGACGCACTTCAAGACCAATACACGCGAAATGCTCTTGTATTGGAGTAAGATGCGAAAGCAGCATGTTCCAGGTTGCCGCCTCGTCGCTAAAAAGCGGGTTCTGAAGCAGCTTGAGGATGATAGATGCATATGGTGCAACCGCGCTAGTTGGCATAAGTCCTCCTTTGGTAGAGTACACGCGGAATGGTCAGCGCTCTTGTTTCAAGGCCGGAAGACGTGGTAACAGGTACCTCTATCGTTTCCGTCTGCTGCTCGTCTATATGGTGATCTGGACCATCGGCAGCGATTGTGCAATAGGCCAGCACTTCGGTCAGCCCCTTCTGTGGAGGATAAT
>DASTKD010000281.1:0-2686 GCA_035716135.1 Ktedonobacteraceae bacterium | reverse complement strand
TTGCAGGATTTTGGTCAGGCCAACCTGGGGAATGCCCTGAAATACATCTTGATAGCGCCGCCCGATGGCTGAGAGCGGGTTGATGCGCAGGATCAATCCGGCAGCCGCGTTAAACTTGGTGATAATACCAGACGGGTCGGTCGTAATCACGCCATTGGCAATGGAGGCGAAGATGTTATCCATGTACTGCTTGTCTTCTTCGACCTGGCGAATGGCCTTCGTCAGATCATCAAAGAGGCGCGCGTTATGGATGGCGATGGCTGCCTGGTGGCAGAAAGCAAACAGCAAATCACGATGGCGGGGTCCAAACAGGTTGGCATTGATGCGGCTATCAACGTAAACAGCCCCGATGGAGTCGCCGCGCACGACGAGCGGGGCGCAGATGATCGAGCGAATGCCATAGGCCACGATGCTTTCCTGCTCTTTCATCTCAACCTGCGCATCATCTGTCAGCACGGGTTGCCGGGTGCGCACCACGCGCTCTACAGTGCCGCGACTGAAATTGAACTCGCGGGGGTCGATGGTGCGTTCCTGCTTATCGCGCGCAATGGGGAAGGTCAGTTCGTTGGTATCGGGATTGACCAACACGAGGAAGCCGCGTTCCGCGTCAACCACGCGAATCACCTGGTCCATGACCTTGCGCAGCACCTCGTCAAAGACGAGCGAAGAGTTGAGCGTGCGGGCAATCTCGTACAGGGTTTCCAGTTCGTCGCGCTTCAAATTGTTAATGCTGGAGTTAAGGGCCTCGCTAGAACTCTTGATACTGCCCGTTGCCGGCGGTGTCGCCGGTGGTTGCAGGATAGGCGGCAATTGCGACGAGGTGCGACGTAGATACTCCTGCGTCTCACGAACCTGCGCGAGTTGTTCCTGCAAGGTGGACAGGACGCGCTGACCGGCCTGGTTCAAGCGGCCCAGTTCCAGGTCGGCGGTGCGCGAGATGCGCAATGAGTCGCTTAACAGGCGCACACGCGGATCGCCACTGTCTCCCGCGTAAGTGCCTTCGACGGCCACTTCTAAGCGGCGCGTATGGTCATGCAGCATACGTGAAATACGCAATAATGCGTCGCCAAGCGCGCGCAAATCGCTCGTTGTCTTCCATTCAGGATCAGGAGATTCAGACACACAGCCCTCCATAGCTAAGCATTAACTGAGGCATTTTTCCGCCCTATTATACAACGTCTCAGCAGTCGCTCGCTATCCCTTTGTTGGATAGCTTTGAGTGACGACGCATATAAATATGACGTGGGAAAAGAGCAAAATTGGAGAAGTTTTTTCGCCTCCCTGGGGTATACTGTTTTTATCTGTCAGATGACGAGTAGAATAGCGCTACGAAGATTGGAGAACAGCATGGGCAAAGTCATGTTTGGCCTTTCGGTATCACTGGATGGCTTGATCGCCGGTAAAAATGATGACGTTTCAGAGGTCTTCGCCTGGATGGGAAGAGCAATGGAACAATTCCATGAAGTCGTGGGCGATACTTTCAACGAGACTGGCGCGGTAATCATGGGGCGCAGGAGCTTCGATATGATTTACAGCGAGAATGGGTGGATCATGCCCGATGGCACGCCTCTCCCCTGGCCGGTGATTGTCTTGCAATCGCAGGCGCGAGAACCCGTGAAAAAGAGCCACACGCAATTTTACTTTGTCACCGGTGGCATCGAAAGCGCAATTAAGAAAGCACAGGAGATCGCGGGCGAGAAAAATGTGGCACTGCATGGTGGCAGTGCCGTCCAACAAGCCTTGAAGGCGGGTCTGCTCGACGAATTCCATATGGCCGTTGCTCATGTGCTGCTGGGTAAGGGCGTTCGCCTCTTCGATCACATCGGCTCTAAGCCTATCCATCTGGAACACATCCGAACGCTTGAGACACCGGGAGCGACCCATCTCTCATTCCACGTGGTGAAATAAGAATGTCAATTGCGTTAGATTAATACCCCAGCAACTCCTGTAGCTCTTTCTCGCTCTGTTTGCTGAGTGGGATCATTGTCTCCTGCTTATCATTGAGTTGCAGGGTATAGCTGTTGCGCGTATATTGAATAACGGCTTTGATGTGTTGCAGATTCACAAGGTAGGCGCGATGGGCTTTAAAGAAACCCCGACCAGCCAGGCGAACCTCCAATTCTTGCAAGGTCAGGTTGGTAGTGGCCTCCTCGCTGGCGGTGCGCAGGTAGGTTTTACCTTCGCGGCTGGTGGCATAGAGCAATTCGCCAGGGTCAAAGAGCATGATGCGGTCTTCTTTGCGAGCTGGGATTTTGAAAGGCATGAGGCGTTCGGAAGCTGCTGGTTCGGCCTGCGCGGACTCGCGCACTCGGTTGCTCACGACATGTCCATCGGCGAGTTCGACAATCTGCGTGCTGCACTGGCCCGACCACGCCAGATCTTCGGCGGTAATCAAGATGGCTGTTCCCTCGCCTGCCAGATCTCTCATCAGGCGTAAAAAGAGCGCCTGCGTATCCAGGTCGCTACGCAAATCAGGTTGATCGAGCAGCAAGACAGAGGGACGCCCGATGATGGCGCGCGCGAAAGCCAGGCGACGCCGCGCAACGGGCGAGAGCTTAGAAGCCGGCTTTGAGGATTGATCGCTCATGCCGAGCAGCGCCAGCACTTCTCCGGCGCGGCTGGCGGGCAGGTTATGCAGGCGACAATAGAGGTCCAGGTTGCCGTGGGCGTTCATACGGTCATACAA
>DASTKD010000280.1:0-4758 GCA_035716135.1 Ktedonobacteraceae bacterium | reverse complement strand
TTCATAGTAGAGGCGACCCTCGCGGTCGCCTTTCTCACCACCACCACAATTTTCACCAGCCCCGCCGGCTATATTTTGGTACCTTGCTATTTCATGCGTACCAGTCGCGCCAGTTGTCTCATGCCGGGCCTTTGCCCGTACATCAGGATACCGAAGCGATAGATGCGGGCGGCAATCCAGGCACAGATCACGATGGCAATCAGCATCAGCCCGACCGTCAAAGCGATCTCCCACGCGGCCACGTTGCTGACCCCGACACGTACCAGCATCGTCGTAGGTGTCCAGAAAGGAATGTACGAAAACACTTTCATCCAGGTCGCGTCGGGGGTATAGACCCCGAAGAAGCTCACGACGTAGCCGATTATCAGCAAGAAGGTCAGGGGCGCAACTGCGTTCTGCACCTCGTCCTGCCGTTTCACTAAAGCTCCCAGAGCGGCAAAGAGCGCTGCGTACAACAAGAAGCCCAGCAGGAAGTAGAGCAGCAGCAGCAGCAGGAACGAAATGGAAACGCCTGTGATGTTCAGGCTGAGCAGGCTACCAGTGTTGCCGAAAAGCGCCGACTGGATGGGACTTTGCAGCAACAGCGCGCCGATGCCCGCCGCTACCACACAGACCATCTGGGTTAGGCCAGCCGCGCCGATGCCCACAATCTTCCCTACCAGCAACTGGAACGGCGTCGCCGCGTTCACCAGAATCTCCATAATGCGGCTGCCTTTCTCTTCCGCCACTCCCGTTGCCACGCTCATGCCATAGAGCATCACCGCCATGTAGATTAGGATATTACCAGCATAGGCCAGAATATAGCCGGTGACAACCTCGCCTATCGGACGGTTTTGATTCTGCCCGGTATTCACCACCGCGAAGCCCGGTGGTGTGAACAGGCTACCCGTTTGAGTCGCGGTGAGGCCAAGGCGATGGGCCGCATCGAGCGAGTTAAGCTGCTGGGCCAGAGCCTGAATGCGCGGCAAATTGCTGTCGCCCGAAGTGGCGCTGGTATTGGTGTAGTAGGTAAAGTGTAGCTCCTGGTTCGCGGGACGGTCCAGCACCAGCAGAATATCCAGCTTGCCATTCTTGACCTGATTTTGCAGGTCGCTAATTGAGTTGGTCGTCTGAACAGTAACAGCAAATTGAGGTTTCCCCGATGTGTTTTGCCCGCCGCTGTTGGTTCCAGATGGTTGATTGGCCGTTCCATTCAACGTCGCGCCGATGGACGAAGCCAGCGTGTTGTTATCCAACCCCGCGACAGGGCCAGCGTTATTCACTACCACTATCTTCGTTTGCGAATTGGAGTTTGACGCAATAAGCTGTATGATCGTCGGGACAAAGGCGGCGGCCACTACCAGTATCAGAATAATGATGCTGCTAATGATAAAGCTGCGCTGGGTGACACGGTTTTTATACTCGCGTCCGACGATCAGGCGAATGTTGCGCCAGGTATGTTGGGTAGCAGCTCCACCCGCAGTGACCGCTATGGCCCCTTGTTCCTGTTCTGTACGTTCTTTTTCCGGCGTGAGTGTCGTATTTTCTGGCATTGTTATATTCCTCTCTCCCTAAGCTGAAAGAACAGATGGCGCATCCGGTAGAGCAACATTGCCCACACGTTCGATGAAAATGTCGGTCAGTGATGGTTCGGCCAGCTCAAAACGGTTGATGATGCCGCCATGCTGGAGCGCCGCTTCAACGATGAAGTTGGGGTTGCGATCGGCCTGTATCTGCATTTCGATGTAATCCTGCCGCCGTTTCGTAACCTGCACACCTTCCAGCGTATCGAGCCAGGCTACTTCCGGGTCGTTGTCGAGCTTGAGCCGCACAACGTTACGCCCATGCTGGCGTTTGACCTCCCGCACACTGCCCTGTACGACGCTCTCCCCTTTATTGATAATCACGATATCCTGGCACAGTTCCTCCACCTGCTCCAACTGGTGGGTGGAGAAGATGATGGTCTTGCCCCGGCGGTGCATCTCTAAAAATGCCTCCTTCAACACATTGGCATTGACCGGGTCCAGGCCGCTAAACGGCTCATCCATCACCAGAATCGTCGGGTCATGCAGCACAGTGGCGAGAAATTGCACCTTCTGCTGGTTCCCTTTGGAAAGTTCCTCGATCTTCCTCTTGCGATAGCCAGTGATCTGGAAACGCTCCAGCCATTCATCCAGTTCTTTCTCAGCGTCCGGCTTCGACAGGCCATTCAGCCGCGCCAGGAAAATCAATTGCTCATCTACTTTCATCTTGGGGTAGAGTCCGCGCTCTTCGGGCAGATAGCCCCAGTTGCGGCGCGGCACCGCGCGCACATCCTCGCCATCCCAGCTAATATGACCGCTATCAGGGCGCAGAATGTCCAGGATCATGCGCATGGTGGTCGTCTTGCCCGCGCCATTTGCTCCCAGGAAGCCAAAGATGGTTCCCTCCTTCACCTCCATCGACAGGTCTTTAATGACGTGGAATTGCGCGAACGACTTATTGATGTGTTCTACTACCAGTCCCATTGTAATACTCCTCGCTGTGTTTTACCTTGCATACATTTGAAGCTTCATAATCTTACTGTTTGTCGCCTGAAAGAATTCTCGTTGAAACTGTAACATGGACTTTCAGCAAACGCAACAAAAAACCGCCGAACGATGCGAAAACGAGGTCAGAAGGTGCAAAAAGCAGCATGAATGGAGAATATTTTAATGGTTTTTACCGACCACAATCGGGAATGTTCTCCGTCGCTTCACCTTGTCATCCTGAGCGCAGCGAAGGATCTGCTCGTTGGGTCTTAGATACCCGGTGGGGCAGATCCTTCGCTGCGCTCAGGATGACAATCGAATATTCCTGAAAAGTGCTAAGGTAGTTTTATGGTTTCAATGTAACGCACCATATGAGCGGCGGCGCGTTTCATGTGGACGGGGTCTTTGTAGAGGTTGCTCAGCATGAGCGCGCCCTCGAGTGTGGCGAGGAGGACGGACGCGACCTCGTCGGCGTCTGTCGTGGGGCGAATCTCGTAGCGTTCGATGCCTCTGGTTACGATGCGGTGGACGCTGGCGCGCCAATCGTCCATGGCGGAACGCGCGCGATCCCGCAGCAACTCGTTGGCATCATCCGCTTCAATCGCCGCATTCATAATCGGACACCCTCCGGCAACCGGCGGGTCATTGGCTTCGCTCTGGAAGACAGAGACAATGGCGAGCAGACGCTCTATGGCGTTGAACTTGCCCGCCAGCGCCTGGCGCACGCGCTGCTGCACCAGTTGATAAGCGTAATCAAACGATTCCAGGGACAGTTGTTCCTTGCTGGAAAAGTGGTTATAGATGCCCCCTTTCTCCAGCCCGGTTTCACGCATAATGTCGGACAGCGATGCGCCAGCGTATCCCTGGCGATTAAAAAGCTGGGCCGACCGCGCCAGTATTCTTTCGCGCGTCTGTTCTCCCTTATTCATCTACTCTTTTCCTTTTCAACCTAAAGCCCTGGCAGCGTTCCCGAGCGCAGCAAATGCTCGAAAAACCGGTTCATACTCTCCTCTTTCAAACGCCCGCCGAGACGCGCTACCAGGATGTTCGCCGGGTCCATGCAAATGTTCGGTTCGGAGGTCAGGTATTCGGCGAACCCATGCGCCGCGAAGAGGCGGGCGATCATATCACGATAGTGAAAGCGCGACATGCCCAACCCCTCGTAATCCCAGTGCCATGAAAGTCCCAGACCTATTATAAGATACTCTTCCAGCGACTCAAACTCAAGCGCCAGAGAGAGCAATGAATGCGCAACGCCCAGTTTGCGCCAGTCCGGGCTGACCTCAACCGCGACCTCATAAGCATTCCCTATCCCCTGCCACCAATCATCCAGAGGCGCAAGGGTGGCCTGACCAACAATTTTGCCGGTGGCAGTATAAGCCAGCGTAATCCTGTTTTGCGGCTGGCGAGCCAGGGAGAGCAGCAGTTGATGCTCACGTTCGGGCAGACGGGCAAAGGCGCGCAGCCCTTCATCCGCCCGCAAACCTTCGATAAGCGCAGGTGAGCAGCACCCACGCAGGAACAACGGCCCCATCTCCGTCTTATATGTTTTTACACGAGAAATGCGCTTGCTACCGGACTCCTCTGAATCGTCTAAATGAAACGCTCGCTCTTTCAGCATAGCCGTCGTCTCCTTTTATCGTTTGACAACGCGGTAGAAAATGAACCTTACTTACTCTCGCCGGAAGAAGACGAAGGACGCAAAATGATGCATGTAGTCGTCCCGTGCGCGTACAACTTGCCTCCCGCGTCGGTCAGACGAGCCTCGGCGGTGGCGATACGTCCTCCGAGGTGAATAATCTTCCCCTCGGCGTAGACTGTTCCCGTCTTCGTCGTGACGGGTCGCAGGTAGTTGACCTTGAGTTCAATCGTGGTATAACTCGTCCCGGCGGGGAGCAAAGATTGCACAGCGCAACCGAGCGCCGAGTCCAGCAGCGTCGCCATCACTCCTCCATGCACCGTTCCAAGCGGGTTATAATGATACTCCGCCGGCTCACCGGCGAATACGACACGTCCCTCGCTCACTTCTGCTATCCTGATCCCCATCAAAATAGCGAAAGGGGCTGGCGGAAGCTCCCCAGATTGCAACGCCCGCAGGTACTCTATGCCACTGATGGTCTTTCCTATTTGAACCGTCGCCGTCGGGTCTTCCCAGCTAATCACGCGCGTGCGACTCGTTTGAACATCGGTCATTGAACGTTCCTTTCATACCGGTTATTCCAACAGACCGATTGGTCTGTTTTATATGCAAAGATTTGAGACCGATCGG
>DASTKD010000279.1:0-7715 GCA_035716135.1 Ktedonobacteraceae bacterium | reverse complement strand
TTCATAGTAGAGGCGACCCTTGCGGTCGCCTTTCTCTCCTTGAGACTATCATGCATAATTAAACTCTAGAGCATATCACACGCAGAAATATACAGACTCGCTATTGATTACTTCTCAGGAAAGTAGTATACTCCAATTGCGACGTAGAATTGTTTGCGACTTAGTGGGTATGCTCCCTCGCAGGATGCAGTTTGGTAGCGGGCCTGGCAACATCCTAAGCAATTATCCATCATTGTTCATCATCACTGACCGGCCCATCGCTCGACCAGCCCCACGTCGCTTAACACAGGCGTAACAGGTACATGATTGCGCCATTTTGGAGGACGAAGGGATGTCTGTTAAAACTTATGCCCGTATCGCCGGGTCTGTGGTGACGCTTCTCGTTGCCATTGGGTTGTACTTCTTCGATCACGAACTGGTAAAGGACTTCTGGTGGTTCACCGGCATCTCAGCCGGAGCTGTGATTGTGGCCTTCCTCATCACCCCGTATATCACAGTAGTTCCTTATCGCTGGATGCGCGAAACCACCGTCAGCGACCTGATCGCGGCAGTTATTGGACTTATCGTTGGTCTTATCATCTCAGTCCTTTTATTCATCCCCCTGGCAAACTTGCCTGCCACTTTCGGACACATCCTGCCATTAGTAGGAGCTATCGTTTTCAGCTTCCTGGGCGTCGCCCTGGGCGTGCAGCGCAAAAACGATGTGACGCACCTCTTTCAGTCCGGCCTCTTCCCGCGTCGCAACCGCGAGCGCGACGAGGAACGCGACAAAGAACGCGGCAAGGAGAAAGACAAAGATAAGGACAAAGATAAAGACAAGGAGCGCGATAAAGCCGCGACCAATCACGCGGAAGTAGTCTTGCCCATTTTGTTAGATACGAGCGCCATTATAGATGGGCGTATCGCCGATATTAGCCAGACGGGCTTCATCAATGGTACATTGATTGTCACCCGCTTTGTCCTCAACGAGCTACAACACATCGCCGACGCCGCCGATACGATGCGCCGCAATCGCGGCAGGCGCGGCCTTGAAATGCTCAAACGCCTGCAAACCGATTCGACCGTTCCTATCAAGATCACCGACGACGAGAAAGAGCCAGGTAGCGAGGTCGATGGCGAACTGGTCAAGATGGCGCGCGTGCTGCATTGCCCCATCATCACCAACGATTTCAATCTGAACCGCGTGGCGGAACTGCAAGGCGTGAAAGTCCTCAACATTAACGAGCTGGCGAATGCCGTCAAACCGGTGTTGTTGCCCGGCGAAGACATCCTTATCAAAATTATGCAGGATGGCAAAGAACTGGGCCAGGGCGTGGGCTACCTCGACGATGGCACCATGATCGTCGTCGAGGGTGGTCGCCAGTACATGGGCATGACCATCGAGGTCTCCGTGACGCGCGTGCTGCAAACCGTCGCCGGGCGTATGATCTTCGCGCATCCCAAACAGGGCAGCCCCAGCCCCGCGCCACAGCCGCCGCAGTCGTCCGGCAAACAAAAACAATACTAATAGCAGCGATATGCAAGAAACATGTTCCGTCATCATCGCTGCCGCCGGTTCCAGTCGCCGTATGCAGGGGCAGGACAAGCTCTGGCTCCCATTGGCCGGGCGTCTGACGCTTGCCCGCACCATCGATGTCTTCGACGCCTCGCCTCTCGTGGATAGCATTGTGCTGGTGCTGAACGCGGAACGCGTCGCCGATGCCGCGCAGCTTTGCCAGCAAGAAGGCTGGCGCAAGATCGCGTCAATCATCACAGGCGGTCAGCGCCGCCAGGACTCTGTGCGCCTGGGCCTCAACGCCCTGGCGCGTATCGCCCCGAACTGTCGCTGGGTGATGATCCACGATGGCGCACGCCCGCTTGTTACGCCAGCCATGCTGGAAGCTGGATTGCAGGCCGCGCAACAATACGAGGCCGCCATCGCCGCCGTTCCCGTCAAAGACACCATCAAAAGCGTCGAACACGATTTCGTCACAGCCACTATCGACCGCTCGCGGCACGTCGCTATCCAGACGCCGCAGGTCTTCTCTTTCCCGCTCATCCACTCCGCGCACAACGCGCCCGAAGCGCAGGCAGATGTGACCGACGACGCCGTGCTGCTCGAACGCCTGGGACACCGGGTAGCCATCTTCCCCGGCTCGTACACCAACATCAAAATTACCACTCAGGAAGATGTGCTGATCGCGGAAGCCTTTATCAAAGGAGCAACGATCCTATGACTATGCGTATCGGCTCCGGCTACGACGTTCACGCCTTCGCGCCGAACCGCCCGCTCGTCCTCGGCGGCATCACTATTCCCTTTGAACTGGGACTCTCCGGCCACTCCGACGGCGATACCGTCATCCACGCCATCGTAGACGCCCTGCTCGGCGCGTCCGCGCTTGGCGATATTGGCAAATATTTCCCCTCGAGCGACGCGCGCTGGGAAAACCAGCCCGGCTCCGTCTTCCTCGATTACGTCTATTCAATGCTATCTCAACAAAACTGGGCGATCAGCAACATAGACGCTACCATCGTCGCCGAACGCCCCAAATTGAGTCCTTACATCGACGCCATGCGCGCATATGTGGCTACGCACCTGCATCTCTCGCTCGAACAGGTCAGTATCAAAGCCACCACCACCGACGGCCTGGGCTTCGCTGGTCGCCAGGAAGGTATCGCCTGCTACGCGGTCGCCTTGATCGAGCGATAAAACGTTTCTAGTCTTTGAAATGTTTGCTGAACGTGGCGACGATGGCGCATACCAGTTGTGGCGCGAACAGTATCAGCACCGTTTTGATCGGGCCAACGGCCTGAATGAGGAAACCGGTGAGCGCCAGGCCGATGGGTTCGCTGCCGAACGCGATCAGGCGGAAGACGCTATTGACGCGGCCCTGCAAATGGTCAGGAATGACCGACAGGCGATAGCCGAACTGCACCGACATGTAGATTGGCACGACGATAAAACTCAGAGCTGTCGCCACGCCAAGCAAAAGCGGGTTGGGCGCGACCGCGAAGAGCAGCCATGTCAATACCCACAGCCAGGTAGAGCCTATCATCATTTTGCCGAAGCTGAAACGCCTTCGCAGGGGCGCAACTATCATGGCCCCCACAATGCTGCCAACACCGCCACCCGCCAAAATCAGGCCAATTTCAAACGATGTGGCGTGCTGCATCTGCGCCAGCACGATGATAATCAGCCCGTAACCCACGACCGGCAAAATCAAGCCGCTCGTAAGCAGAGCGATAAAGCGCATGACCTGGTGATGCCATAGCCAGGAAAGCCCTTCGCCTATCTCTTTCCACAGGTGCAGAGGCTCGACGCTGCGCTCCTCTTGAAACTGCGCTTTGATGAAAAACAGCGACAGCACCGAAACGATATAGGAGATGGTATCCGTCAGGAACGGCACGGCCCGCCCAATGCCATATAGAATGCCACCAAACGATGGGCCAATCATGCCCGATACCGAATCAATCAACGAATTTTGCGCTACCGCGCTGGTCAACTGCTCTTTTGAAACAACTTGCGGCAGACAGGCAGTTTCGGCCAGATTGAAGAAGGTAAACAGCGTTCCTTCTACCAACGAAACGATACAAAGCTGGAGTATCGTCACATGCCCAAACACCAGCGCGACGGGGATACTTCCCAGCGCGACAGCCCGACCAGCGTCGCACAAAATCATGACGCGCTTGCGGTTCCAGCGATCGACCATCGCCCCTGCCGGCAGGATGAAGAGTGCATAGGGCAGACCACGCAACGCGCCAATTAACCCGGCCAGCGCGGGGGAATGCGTCAGCGCGAGTACCAGCAAAGGAAAAGCCAGTTGCGAGACGCGCGTTCCCACTGACGAGACGATCTGACCGCTCCACAGCAACATATAATCACGATTGCGCCACAACGGTATGTGCTGTGGCGCGACACTATGTGCCTCCATCCCCTCATCTTGAACATTATGCACCTGTGACATCTTTCCCTCCTTTGATACCTGCTGAATTAGCTGAAACTCTACTCTCATCAATCCGCTTGCAAAAACAATGACGGCTACGCTCCTTCAGCATAAAAAGCAGCAGATAAGCCTGGCAAATGTGGGTCGGTCGATCAACAGCGCGAGGATACATATCCGCAGCTCACGCCGTGAGGTGAAAAGCAAGGAAGAGGAGTATGGTGTGCATTCCGTTTAGACGGAAACCACTACTCGCATACATCGCGCGAGTAGCAGGTTAAACGATATGGTGCCACTTCCTGCCGCGTAGCCCGGCGTGCTTGCTTACGCGGCAAAATCTGACATTTGAATAAACAGTGGATTGAGCATTTTCATGTTCCAATGGTAACATACCCATCAGCTATGCGTCAAGCTTTGGTTTAAAGCAATTCTCCCCGTAGCACCGTCACCGCCTGCCCGCCAAGATGCACGCGGTCTCTGTCCAGGCGCACCTTCACCACACCACCGCGCGCCGAAGCCTGGTAGCCGACCAGCTCGTTTCTGCCCAGACGCTCGCTCCAGTAGGGGCTGAGAAAGCAATGAGCCGAGCCTGTCACCGGGTCCTCATTGACGCCCACCGCCGGGGCAAAGAAACGCGACACAAAATCATAATCGTTAGAACCGGCGCGACTGGTGACAATTACACCGCGTACCGGAAGCTTGCTCAATTGCGTAAAATCGGGCTGTATCTCGCGCACAATCGCTTCAGATGCCACTTCAACCAGGAAATCAAACTGGTTCCTGCTCACATTTGTCGCTTTTACGCCCAGAGCTTCGCTCAGTCCAGCCGGAATCTCCGTGGAAACTCCTGGCTTGACGGGAAAATCCATCTCGTACCAGTCGCCCTGTTGGTCGGCGGTAAGCACCCCGCTCAGGGTATGGAAACGCGCCTGCTCGCCCGGTTTCAATTGCCCTGTCTCCCACAAAATATGGGCGCTGGCAAGCGTGGCATGTCCGCACAACGCTACTTCAGCGGCGGGGGTGAACCAGCGCAGGTTATAGCCATCGTGCGCTTTGAGCAAAAAGGCTGTCTCCGATAAGTTCATTTCTCTGGCAACATCCTGCATCCATTGCGCATTCCGCTCCTCTGGCAAGATGCACACTGCCGCCGGATTGCCCGCGAAAGGCTTGTTGGTGAATGAATCAACCTGGTAGATTATCTGCCCCATGAGATGTATCCTCGCTTCCTCAGTAGTGGATCATAAGTCAAACAACTGCTCTTGAACAATTATAGCGTCTTGCGCCGGTTGTTCAGCCAGCCAATGCTTCTTTCCAATGTGAGCCAGAGGAATCGTGCCGGGGTTCTCACTTACACCGCTCTCGCCTGGTTGAGTATGTTCGGGCGCGAACAAAAATTCACTTGCGGGATCGTGCGCCCTGTAGCGCTGCAAAGCCAGGTCGCGGTTCTGCACGGCATAGCAATAGACGCAGCCATGCGGGCAGGTATCGTACTCGCCAATATCCCGCGAAGCGAAACAGCCGCACTCTTTGCGATTGCCCTTCTGCCGCGTTTTCCCCAGGATCGCTTTGCCGGAAACTCTCTCAAGCCGATCGGCGTCCACACAACGCGCCTCCTCGATGACGCCTGGAATGAGCAGAGCTTGCTGCGAACAGACACGCAATTGCATTCCATGTGCGCTGGCAATCTGCGCCAGTTCGCTTGCCAGTTTGCGTACATCATCCCACGTCATAGCTTCGTGTTCGCTCCACTGAAACCCGAATTTTCCGGCGGCCCATTCCATATTGCGCCGCGTCTTCTTATACACCTGCCCGAAGGAGACCACAACTTCACTGGTTGTAGCTTCTAAGGATTGCGCCAGCGTCTCAAAGTTGCGCTGGTGCCAGTCAACAGGCGTCAAAGACGAGATGATGATGGGATCATAGCGCCAGATCGCCACGTCAGGCCCATAGTCATCCGCTAACCTTTTCATATGCTCGATGCTCTGCGTGTAATTTATGACTCGAAACTCAAGCTCGCGGGGATAGCCATTGATGGTATGTTGGACAATAAATGGGTATCCACGCTGGCGGATTTCAGGCAGGTACTTGAGGAATGGGCCGATATTTTTGGTCCAGAAGACAAAGCCGTCTACCGCGTCGGAAGACAGGTCAATAGTGTAAATCTGTCGCCCATACGGATTGACCATTTTGCAGTACCCGGCCTGCAAACGGTTCATGAACCATTCGCCGTAAAATGTCGGTATGTCGGTTTTGTAGCTCGCTGAGATAATCATAGGATACTATTCTTGATTCTTGCAATAAATCCGGTAAACGAACGGCGCATCTCTCCCTAGCGTTTTAGGTATTGAAATATCACGAAATTTATCGAAAAAGTGGCCCAAGTCTGTCTTCTCTTCATCGAATGGCATCTTATCTACTGCTTTATTTGAGCCTCGAATCTGTTTTAATAACCCCATACTTCTTAATTTATTATAGCTTTTAATCTGGTAGTCAAACCAGTAATGCGATCTACAAGAGATATTATCAACAAGCAGAAAATATGAACCTTTTTTAGCCTTCTCAAATAAGTGCTTAAAGAAAGTTTCTGGGTATTTCTCTTTCGAGCTTACCTCGGACACAAAATAGCTCATAATAAACAAATCAGCGTCCCAAAGTGTGGAATATTTGGTCCAGTTATCAGATATAGTTATGTCGAATAGATTGTAGGATGAAGATGCTGAAAATGTATGACGGATCTTTTTAGGTATTTTTATGCTGATGTTATCACATAAAGATTTCCATGAATCACGCCAAATGTCTTCCTTATCAAATATCCTGCATTCTAATTTAGCCGATTTGTTTTGCTCTACCATGAACTTTATAATTCCTAAAAGATCACTACCAGGACCACCACCCAAACACGATACTTTTACCACACCGGTATTGAATAAATCGCCTAAATTCTCCTCCGTTAGCCTGTAGATAATATTAGCATGAGCAGGTACATAACAATAAAGATATGCGAAACGTCGATATATATCGGCATATTTTGGCAATTTGCCCAAAGAAAGACTATCGTAGTCTTCTCTCAATTCCTTCAAGTTTCTCCCGATAATTCTATCTTTCGTTCGAGGGTCAGGCAACTTCTCATAAAGTTCATTAAGCACATCCTTGATAACTCGGAAACAACTAATGCGCGTATCATTAGCATAATACATCAAACTGACCTCTTCAATCGGATTTTAGATAACTACAGAATAAATCTGAACCGCCATATGATTCATTTCTGCTAATCCCTACCATCATCCTGAAGTCTTTTTTGCAGTAAAATACCACCAAGAAATCAAAAATTTAACAACTATACTGGAACAAATGGCTTATCAGATAGATTAAGAGGCATCTGATAATATAACGGGGTACTTTTAGAGATATAACATCTATACTTAGATAGAATTGGATTTACCTTGACAAATGCTTGAGCATTTGATACCCTCCCTTTATTACACCATATTTGCTGCTTTAGTGATGGAGGAGGAGTCGTAGGAATATCTCACTGTTCTAAGTCAAGAAATTTGCCTATCTTCTCTTTCTCCGCCGATACTATCGTCAAAAAACAAAAACTACATTTGCATTGGGGGATTAAGCATGAACAAGATGAATATTCGCGGTTCGGAGTTCCCATTAAGGAAAATCTTTTGTGACGACTTTGTATTTACCATTCCTCTCTACCAGCGAGCTTATTCCTGGACTACAGAAGAAGCAGAAGAACTTTACCAGGACCTGATTAGAGCAATGGACAGCTATGAAAAGTCTATT
>DASTKD010000278.1:0-5927 GCA_035716135.1 Ktedonobacteraceae bacterium | reverse complement strand
GTCGTGGTACCAACCGGCATGGCGCAGCGATTCCGCGACCGAGAGATAGGCGTCGTGCAGATCGACGTACTTGCCGATGAGTCCGATCGTCATCTCCGGGCGCGGGCGTTTGATGCGCTGCACCAGTTCGCGCCACTCGTGCATCTGGGGTTCGTGTTTAGGTAAGCCCAGTTCGTCTACCAGATACTCACCCAGGCCCGCCTCTTCCAGAATCAGCGGCACCTCGTAAATGGTATCGGTGGTCAGCAGGGGAACAACGGCGCGTTCCTCGATATTACAGAAGAGCGCGATTTTCTCGCGCAGGTCGTCGGTCAGGGCGTAGTCGGAGCGGCACAGGATCACATCGGGTTGAATGCCCACGCGCAGCAGTTCTTTAACGCTGTGCTGGGTCGGTTTGGTCTTCAGTTCTTTGGTCGCCATCAGGTACGGTAGCAGCGTCACATGCAGGTACAGCACGTCGCGCCGCCCAACGTCCTTACGCATCTGGCGAATGGCTTCCAGAAATGGTTCGCCCTCGATGTCGCCGACCGTGCCGCCCACTTCCACAATGACCACATCCGCGTCTGAGTGCCGCGCCACGCTGTGGATGCGATCCTTAATCTCGTTGGTGATATGCGGGATGACCTGAATGGTGCCGCCCAGGTACTCGCCGCGCCGCTCTTTGCCAATCACGGCGGCGTACACCTGCCCCGTCGTTACATTGTTGCTCTGATAGACGGGTTCATCGGTGAAGCGTTCGTAGTGGCCTAGATCAAGATCGGTTTCGGCTCCATCGTCCGTCACGAAGACCTCACCATGCTGATACGGCGACATAGTGCCGGGGTCAACATTGATGTAGGGGTCGAGCTTCATGAGGGAGACACTGATACCGCGATTCTTGAGTAAGCGTCCGAGCGAGGCAACCGTGATACCCTTTCCAACCGACGACGCTACACCGCCTGTAACAAAGATAAACCTGGACATAAGACCCTCCTGGTCAGCGTTGAGAAAGGATGACAACCTGTGTTTCTGCCGGCAACGTGCTACGAAGAATACTAAGTTTGGGCTGTGCATTTGCCGCCTCGATGCCCATCTCGCGGCAAAACTTGTCGAGCGGATCTGGTCCATCGCCCGTGCCTGTGGCGGGGCGATAATGCATGGGGATTACGATGCGCGGCGCGACCTGGCTCGTCACCTCGGCTGCCTGAGCCGCGCTGAGCGTATTCGAGCCGCTAATCGGTATCAACAGGATGTCGGCGTCAGCAACTTCTTCGAGCTGTTCCTCTTGCAGTGCATGGCCCAGGTCTCCCAGGTGGCAGATCATGAGGTCATCCATATGAATAACATAAATCGTATTGCGCCCGCGTTCCGCGCCGCGCTTCGCGTCGTGGTAGGAAGGGACGCCGGTAATCAAAACGTCACTGATCTCATATTCGCCAGGCCCGCGCACCACACGAGGATTCCCCGTAACGCCTTCCGCGAAGTTATGGCCGGGGTGGTTGTGACTGATGGTGACGATGGGGGCGTTAATCTTGCTCAGCTTGAGCGCTTCCCCCTGGGGTTGTCCAGGCTGAGGAGAAAAGGGATCAGTAATCAGGGTAACATTTTTGCCACGCAGCACGAAGCATGAGTGGCCTTGCCAGGAAATTTCCATTAAGCCTTTTATTCACTTTTCCCAATAAAGTCGGGCGGGGACCTATGTCCTCGCCCGAATGCTATTATACCACACGGATAGGTGTTCTACAAGGGGTGGTTTATTAAGATTCGCCTGGATTATGGGTAAGTGTGGCAATAGCTACTTCGTCCATCAGTGGGCCGCTTACGGTCATGCTGCCGATGGAGGGCGAGGCAAAGGTCAGCGAACTGTAGGCGACGGTCACATTGACTGTGCGCCCGCGCGCGCCAACGCGAATGGGCGCGGATTCAACCACCTTTTTGATACGTTGGGCTACCAGTTCCGCGCCGGTTTGCTCGGCGCGAATGACCGCCGTGATGATGCCTGGGCCGTTGAGCGAAAGCATGTCTTCTTTGCGCACCTTGTTTTTCAGGATGGGGAGCAACTTGCGCGCTACCTCGTTGGCCTCGCGCTCCTCGCGCTCGCGCTGCACATCGTTATGCTGCGCCCCCTCGAGCAGCAGGCGAAACACGATGACGCTCTGCGCGTTACAGATGCGCCGCATCTTATATTGACCCGCTTCGAGCGCCTTTGTCGAGGATACCGCCTGCCAGATATAATGCTCGCGCTTGCGCCGGTAATCGTAGTGGCCCTGCATACGCGCATAGCCTTCCAGAACCATCGCGCCGAACGTCCATATGACCTGGCGTGGCGTACTCAAGGCGTAGTGGCGCGCGCTAATCAACTGGCGGAAAATGGGGCTGACCTTCATCGTAGCAGCTTCGTAATTCTGCTGGCGTAGTACTTTGAGGTGGCCTGCATAAATGCGCCGCCGTTGTTTCAGGAAGTCGCGCACCGTCAGCGGCCCTTTGTTGTACACGACGCACTCAGGCCGGTAGATCAAGCGGAACCCCAGTTGCGAGATGAGGGCCTGGATAGAAATTTCATCCACCGCGCTATCGGTCGGGATGCCCGAAATCACGTTGCGGAAAGCGATTACCTCACCCAGCTTGGGATGGATACGCGCCACGCCGTCATGCAAACGCCACAACAGGTGGACGGCGTGACCCATGAAGGTATTCGGGTCATTGACGGGTACCGGTCGCCCGCCAACCATGCCGATAGTGGGGTCTTGAAATGGAGCGCACAGGTATTCTATGGCGGAAGTTTCGGGGATCACATCGGCACCGATCAATACAGCGACCGGGCTGGTAGCCTGCTTCAAGAACAGATTGATGGCCGACGCCTTGCCCTCGCGCTTTTCCTGCACGAACAGGCGGATACGCGCTTCCTGCTCGGCCATTTCCGTAACAATAGGAACAGTGCGATCTGTGCAACCACTGGCAACCACAATCACTTCATTAATAACAATAGACGGGCCGGTTTGAGCAAGTACCGATTGAAGCGTGTGTCCGATGTTTGCTTCTTCGTTATAGGCCATTATTCCTATGCTACAACCAATTTTCTCTTCCTCGTTGGATACAGGTTTACTCTCCGACTCCACCTGCATGTCATTGACGATATGCGTTGCCATAATAAGGCATCTCCTTCATGAGATGTTCAGGAATAACTGTTCAACTTCTGAGGCGACCATGTGGTGAGACATGGCGACCGCAAGGGTCGCCACTACTATACTTGCTACGTTTCCTTAGATCCGTTGTATAGTAGTGGCCGGGCTTGCCCCGGCCATGCTCAACCTGCCCCAGCTTTGCGAATATACTGATATAGTAGAGGCTACTAACAGGATGAGCAAGCACCGTTGGTATCTTGATAGCCAACCATTGGTATCCTGATGCATCTCTAGCATTTGTTGTCCTATTTGAATGTAAGGACGCCATTAACGGCGTCCCTGACAACAAATAGGATACCATTGAAATAGTATGGAACGTATAAAAATCTGGTTAAGAAACGGTTATAAATGTATCAATACAGTTACGAACTTCCCTTGCTTGCTCATCGTATTGACCACACCCCTGTGACGCTTTATACTTCGCGTATATTTATATGCTGGGATGCGACAAACATAATGGAAGTCTCTCCCCTCTGTCATCCTGAGCGAAGCGAAGGATCTGCGCTAGACCGACGAGAGATCCTTCGCTTTGCTCAGGATGACAGAGGTGGAGCGAATACCTGTTTATTCTGAAAAACTTCATAATCGCGTCCCTACACAAACATCGTATGCCTTACCAACATGAACGTTTGGAGGGACGCGATTTATCGCGTCCGTTTTATCGCGTCTGCCCATTCTATAAACTGATGCGTCCGTCGCGTAATCAAATTGAAAAGGATAGACCATGCGCATACAGGAACATGTCAAATTATCAAGCGCCGCCGCCGTTGTGGCCTTGCCCTGGTTGAAGCAGGATGTATGGATACCTCTGCTTGCCAGCCTGGGCATCGATGTCGATCACTACATCTGGCACGCCATCACCCATCGCACGCTGAGTTTTCGAGCCGCGATACGTTACTTCGGGCAGGCTGACCCGCAGCGTTTGACCCAGGCCAAATTTCTCCATCATCCCATCGTGCTGGCAAGCATATTTGTGATCGCGCTGCGCCTGCGTTCGCGCCTGCTCTTCTTAATACTGGCGGGCCTGGTTTTTCACGTCGGCCTCGATGTCATTCACGACTCTCAGATGAGCGGGCTGAAAAAATCTCTCAGCGAGCAGGCGCAGTATCGTTGCCCCGAATGTGGCAAGGAAGAACCCGCGCTCCAGTTGCACACGCTGCACTTCGCCAGTAACTTGCTGGAACGCTACTCGCCGCGCCACTTCGTCGTTTTGTGTCCAGATTGCCATGAAAAGGCGCACCGCGCTACAAAGGTGCCTGTTCAAGCGTTGTAATATATCGACGGACATGGCAATCTATGTTATAATCCCATCTGACGAGCAAATGTCCGGCATCGATATGATAGATAGACTCTGGCTACCGGTTATGTGCCAGGTGAGATAGAACAACGGAGGAAAACTTTGGCTGCACAATGGCTTTCAGCGGTTCGCATTATCCAGATTATTCTGAGCGTCGTCGTTATCTTCTTTATCTTGCTCCAGGTACGCGGGGCCGGATTGGGAAGCGCGTTTGGTGGCAATAGCTCCGGCGCGGTCTTCAAGACGCGGCGCGGGGTTGAGCGACTTATCTTCAATATCACTATCGTCTTTGTGATCCTTTTTTCCGCCGTTTCCGTGCTGGGCGCGCTGCTCCGCTAATAGCGGGCATAGTCATTCTCGCTCGATATGACCATCCAGATTTGGCAGGGGGAATAGACTATGGGTATGGATCATTATCGAATAAATAAAAGGACGCGCCTGGTTTTATGCCTGGCAATCTTTGCGCTTTTGCTCGTCGGGTGTAACGGCAACAGTTCGAGCGGCGCGACACCGACGCCGAAAGCAACCACCTCAAATAGCGGCGTAAGTCCTACCGCGAGTGTGCCGCCTGGCATCCAGCTTGGCCCGCAAGCCTGCCCCAACGCGGTGAAAGACCCTGCGCACTGGGATGCGATTATCCCGACGCAGGCCAATGTCTCTAAGGTCGAGGGCGTGGCCTGTGGCTACTTGACCGGCACGCCAACCCTGCAAGCCCTGATTACGGTGCGTTACAGCGTGACCGGCAAAACGCTGGACGTGTATGTTTATAGCAATATAGAAAGCCCCAACCCGACTCAGCTTTTCAAGCTGTTGAGCCTGTACGATGGCGCGGCTACGATTAGCCTGCGCAACACGGTCATGACCGCCGAGGTCGATCAGAATTCCAGCGTCAACAAGGGCAAGGGCAATGCTGGCTTTACGCAGGACCTGTTCCGCGAGTTTAATACGGGGTCGTTCGCGCCCGTCTCTTTCCCCGGCATTTTCCCCGATATGACGCGCTACCAGGCCGAACTCGATCAAAAGCAGGTCAACGTAGGGCAGGATAGCTGGAAACTCTCAGCCACGCAGGTAGCGGCGCATTTCGCCACCAGCGCCGCCCTGCTCAACTGGAGCAACGTCAATGGTACGGTGGTGAGCGGCGGCGGTGCCAGCGATGCTGAAGCCGTTGTAAATATCAGCGCGCCGGGAACGCAAACCCTCGTCCTGACGTTGCAGCGCCTGGAGGGCAACACCAACGGCGGTATCTGGGAAGTGGTAGATGTCGCGGCTCCGCCCGCCAGTGGCCTGTCAATCACTGCTCCGAAATCCCGTGACATTCTGACCAGTCCCGTTACCATCACCGGTACAGGCAGCGCCTTAGCGGGAACCACAGGTACTGTCGCTATTCTCGATCATACCTACAGCGATATTGGTCACGTCAGCGCCAATGGCTCCGCCACGTTTTCCGTCACGGTACCCTACGTCTC
>DASTKD010000277.1:0-8885 GCA_035716135.1 Ktedonobacteraceae bacterium | reverse complement strand
GCCCCTACGCCTGACCCCTGACAGAGCGTTAAGGGGTAGGGATACAGACCCGCCCCCTGTGGCGCGGGAGCACTGGATGATACGACCGGTACTATACGTTGATTTGCCGGGAATCATCTACTCAATTGATCGCCGTGCTCGCAGCAAACAGCACGAATTTGCGAACTTTGTGTGCTGGCTGGAACCGGTAGAAAATCGTGTTTCGCTACCACCTCTGCTGAGGAGCATCTTCCCCGTCAATGCAGCCGCGCGCACCTGGATTTGTGAGGATCACTGGCATATCCTCGGTTTCGCGCAGGCGCGCGAACGGCCATCACGTCTGACCTGGGACCTCGCCTACCTTGCCTCTATGGTCAATGGCAACACATCGAGCGATGAGGTGCTGTCGGCGCTGCTCGAATACGTGCTGGAAATGGCATCCACACACAGCATTCTCCGTATTTTCGCAAAGGTTGAGGATGAAGAGGAGCGTGAGGAAGCTGGCCCCTACGAATTATTTCAGAAGGTAGGGTTTCAACGGTATGCTCGCCAGTTGACCTATGTTTTTGAGCCTGGGTCAACGCTGGGCGAGTATAATCCGCCAACCCTGCGTCGCTGGAATCGCCACCATGTGTGGGGATTGCACCAGCTTTACCGCGCTGTCACCCCGCAACGGGTGCAGATGGCGGAGATGCTGGACAACAGCGAAGAACTGGCTAAACTCTACGTCGGCTCGTTGCGCCCGATGCCATCCGCCCTCTCGAGGGGGGATGAGTCGTATGTATGCGATGTTGGCGTGCGTTTAGGAGCCTGGTTACGGCTAAGTCGAGGTCACGGCTCGGCCCCACACCAGCTCTCGATGATGGTTCATCCTGAACATGCTGAACTGGCCGAACCCATCCTGCGGTTCGGTGTTCAGCGATTACTGGAGGGAGATCAACGCCCCATCTATTGCCAGGTGCGGGAGTATGAATCTCTCGTGATTAATGCTCTGCGTTCCAGTGGATTTGAGCACGTCTCGACCAGGGCGGTGCTCGTGCGACACATCGCGCTGCTCGCAACCAATCCTCGCACAGCCCCGGCGATGGAACCACGAGTTGTTTATGGTGTGAAAGGGCTTGGGACGGTCAATTCGCGCCAGTCAATGAGGTGATGAACGGCTTATGCAACACACGATCACTGACGATCTGGAAGCCCTGTTGGTGACTTTACCTCCAGGCATCCACGACGCGGTCAATCGGCTCGACAACCGAAGCGAACTGCTGGAGATCGTAATGGACCTCGGACGCTTGCCCGAGGGCCGGTTCCCGGAGGGGGAGGTGATCCTAAGTACACAGCCTGTCACCAGCGCCGACCTCGAATATGTGGTCGAGCGTATTGGTGAATTTGGCGACGACAATCGCGCTGGCATCGAGCGCACGCTCCACCGCATCAGCGCGATGCGCAACCGTAAAGGAAAAGTGATTGGCCTGACTTGCCGCATTGGTCGAGCGGTTTTGGGCAGTATCGCGCTGATTCGTGATATTGTCGAACAGGGTCAATCGATTTTGATCTTAGGTCGTCCGGGCGTGGGTAAAACCACCCTGTTACGTGAAATAGCTCGTGTTCTGGCGGACGAGGCCAATAAGCGAGTGGTTGTGGTGGACACCTCCAACGAAATAGCGGGTGATGGCGATATTCCCCATCCCGGCATTGGACGGGCGCGCCGTATGCAGGTGGCGCGCACGGCGGAACAACACGCCGTGATGATCGAGGCCGTCGAAAACCACATGCCACAGGTCATCGTCATCGACGAAATCGGCACTGAACTGGAAGCCGCTGCCGCCCGCACCATCGCGGAACGCGGCGTGCAACTGGTGGCAACCGCGCACGGCAACTCGCTGGGCAACCTGCTGGTCAACCCGACGCTTTCGGACCTGGTGGGCGGCATCCAGACCGTTACACTGGGAGACGAAGAGGCGCGACGACGGCACACGCAAAAGAGCATTTTGGAGCGTAAAGCGCCACCCACCTTCGACGTGGTGGTTGAGCAGCAAAGCTGGCAAGAGTTGGTCGTACACCGCGACGTGGCCGATACGGTAGATACCATGCTGCGCGGCCAGATCGTGGTGGCCGAGGAGCGCACCCGCGACGAGGAGACGGGGCGTGTCACCGCGCGTCGCATATCGAGCGGCGGTATGGACGTACCAACATGGGGCGTCGATGGCTTCGGCTCATCGCCGCGTAACGACAGCGCACGCTTTGAGAGCGACTGGAACGCTATGCGCCGCTCCGGGCCATCCAACCCGCGCGGCGGAGGCAACGGTGGCGGCGGGAATCGCGGGCAGTTACAGATGCAGCGGCCTTTGCAGGTAAGGGCGTTAGCTCCCACCGGCACGGCTCCTGCCGATGTCAAACGGCACAACTCGGCTGGATTGGTAACGCTGGAGGGCGCGCGGGTAGAGGACGCGAGAGTAGAGGACAGAAGGGTAGAGGACGCGATAAATCGCGTCCCTACAAGAGGGGAGGGCATCTACCAGCCGGAAGGCGAGCCTGAGCGCCTGCCCATTCTCAAGACGCTGCGCATCTACCCGTTCGGTGTGAGCCGCGACCGATTGGCGGAGGCGGCGCGTCAACTGCGCGTACCCATCATCGTCAGCAACAACCAGCACGACGCAGACGCGCTCATCACGGTCAAAAACTACTACCGTCGCCAGCCCGACAGGGTACAACAGGCGGAGGAGGAGCGTAAGACCGTGATTATCCTGAAGAGCAACACCATCGCACAGATGCAGCACGCGCTGGCGCGCATCTTCGACATCCCGGTAGAGAATCCTGTGGAGGACGACGAGGACGAAACAGGTGCTTCAAGGGATGGGTCAAACGGCACCTCAAAGGATGACCCGACCATGAAAGCATTGTTAGAGACCGAAGACGCCATCCACCAGGTGCTGAACAAAGGTCTGACGACGGCAGAACTGCCGCCCGCCAACGCCTACGTGCGCCGCCTGCAACACCAGATGGCGACGCGCTACAACCTTGCCTCGCGCAGTCGTGGCAAAGAGCCAAACCGGCGGGTGAAGATCTTCAGGACAAGGGATTAGTAATAACTGTCTGGCAAGAAAAAGAACCTGGCCTCGGCCAGGTTCTTTTTCTTGCCAGACAGTTATTACTCTCTTTTACGCCAAAACATCGGGGCTATCATATCTGGGATCGTTGACCAACCGCGAGACCACGCGGGCCGTCATGGCATCCGATGGGTAGGGGGCGAGCCAGTGCGTCAACAGATGTTCGTCCTTGATAGCGGGATCGAGCCAGGCTTCGCGCGCCTCCGGCAAGAGGATGGCGGGCATACGGTTATGAATGGGGGCGACAACCTCGTTCGGTCCGGTGGTGATGATCGTGCAGGTGCGCAACTGCTGCCCAGCGGGATTTTTCCAGGTGTCCCACAGACCCGCGAAGGCGAACGGCTCGTCATCCTTCATGGTGATATACATGGGCGTCTTGTGGCCGTTCTCCTGTTTCCACTCGTAAAAGCCGTCGGCGACGATCAGGCAGCGTTTCGAGCGCAACAGTCCTTTGAAGCTCGGCTTCTCGGTCAAAGACTCGGCCCTGGCGTTAATCATACGCGAGCCGATAGACTCGTCCTTCGCCCACGAGGGGATCAGGCCCCAGCGCAGTTCCGCCAGGTGCGCCTCCCCGTTACGCATAATCGACACAACGTTCTGAGTCGGCGCGATATTATAACGCTTTACAGTATTCAAAGTCGGCTCAACGCCGAACGTTCTGGCAACTCTCTCAATATCAACTTTAAGCGTGAAACGTCCGCACATGGTGATGTCTCCTCTGATTTGCGCGACAAAACGAATGCTCTCATTAGTATACTATTCTTATTACGCATAGGATATTCGGTTAGTTCAAACAATCACAAGAAGGTAAGCTCTCCATTTTACTTTATTTTGAATATTGCTCTTTTTCCCTCGACAGGCGGCTTCCGCTATGTTACACTTCTGGAAGAGGTTTGCAATGATGTACGATATGTTACGAGAGACACCAGCTTTTCAGGATATTATCAAGGAGGGTCTTGAAGAGGGACATAAAGAGGGTATGGAAAAAGGACAGTTAGAAGCTCTTCGCCAGACTCTTATGCATGTAGTCACAGCGCGTTTCCCAAAGCTAGTTCGATTAGCGAAAGGGCAGGCTGCAATAATTGATGATCCTGATGAGCTTGACGGCTTGATTGTTAAGATGAGCATCGCTCAAAATTCCAGAGAAGCTCGCCGCTATCTTCTTAATGAGCAGGAAGATGAGGATGACGATTAAACCATTCCTCTATTAGCCCGATAATCCCGCTCTCGTTATCACCAATATACAGCTAGCGTCTCATTCGCTCTCATACCCTTTATTCCTGCCACATTAAAATGCCTGCATACACCTTCTGCATCCCCAAAATGTGGATAACTATGTGTACAAATGTTCTAAATTGTGGAAAACTCTATGGCCTTCCCTTGTAATAGCCTGCCTGAAAATACTGGACAATCGCCCCTATGCCTGCTAGGATAAGCCTATTGACGGTTACGCGATGTGAAAGGACATTTTGATATGACGACACAACTCGAAAACTATATTTCGGAACACGAGGGACGCTTCCTCGAGGAATTGAAAAGCTGGCTGCGTATTCCCAGTATCAGCACGCTACCGGAGCATAAGGGCGACATTAACAGGGCGGCGCAGTACGCGATGGAGCAGTTACATCGCATGGGCTTTGAGCAGACCCGGATCATTCTTACACAGGGGCATCCCCTGGTATATGGCGAATGGCTCAAAGCGCCGGGGCAGCCGACGCTGCTGATCTACGGGCATTATGATGTGCAGCCGGTTGACCCGGTGGAACTGTGGGAGTCGCCGCCCTTTGAGCCGACCATTCGCGGGGATAACCTGTACTCGCGCGGGGCAGCCGACGACAAGGGACAGACTATGCTGGTCTTCAAGGCGTTGGAATCGTTGATGGCGGTGGATGGCAAACTGCCTGTCAATGTGCGTGTATTAATCGAGGGCGAGGAAGAGGCCGGAGGCGAGTCGATTGAGGCATATGTCAAAACGTATCCCGAACGTCTGAAGTGTGATGCGGCTTTCATTTGCGATTCGCATATGCCGTCGAAAGAACTGCCTGCGCTGGTTACGGGATTGCGCGGCATCATTTACACCGAAGTTGAGGTGCGCGGAGCGAAGCGTGACCTGCACTCTGGCTCGTATGGCGGCGTCGCGCCCAATCCTTTGCACTCGCTGGCGGTGATTATTACCGGGTTGAAAGACGCGCAAGGACATATCCATATCCCCGGTCTGTACGACAACATTCGACCGGCCTCGGAGGTAGAGAAAAACTTCTGGCGCGATGATCCCCTGCATATGAACGAGATGCTGCTGGAAGAGATGGGCGTGAGCGTGTTTACCGGCGAGGCCGAATATCCCCCGTTGGAGCGCATCTGGGGTCGCCCAACCTTAGAGGTGCATGGCATTGTGGGCGGCTTCACAGGCGAGGGCGCGAAAACCGTCATTCCCGCCGTTGCGAAGGCCAAGATCAGCCTGCGCCTGCCAGCAGATGTCAAGTCAGACGAGGCGTTCGAGCTGTTCAAGCGGCGTGTAATGGAACTGGCCCCGGCAGGCGTCGAGGTCATCGTACCTAAAGTGCATGGCGGCGAAGGCGTCATCGTGCCGGTTGACGCGCCACCCATGCAGGCGGCAGCGTCCGCGCTCAAGGAAACCTACGGCAAAGATCCCATCTTCATCCGCGAAGGTGGCTCCATTCCCATAGCGGCTCTCTTCTACAATCTGCTGGGCGTGCCGGTCGTGATGATGGGCTTTGGCCTGCCGGATGATAACCTGCACGCGCCCAACGAGAAGTATTCGCTCTCGCAGTTCTACAAGGGCATTCGCACCGTTGCGCGCTTTTTGCAAAACATGTCAAGACAATCATAAGCACCTCGCCTGTCATTCTGAGCGCAGCGAAGAATCCTCGCATTGCCCAGAGAAGATTCTTCGCTGCGCTCAGAATGACAGGCGAGGCGGCTTACGCGCTCGGTGAGTATTACCCGGACAGGCTCCTTTATCTTAACCCCTGCTCGTCGGCGATCTTTGTCAACTGGTTGCGCACTTCCCATAGTTCGGGGTAGAACATGTCTTGCAACGTGCGTCCGAGCATTTCCATTGGTGTGCCGCCGGTGCCGATGGAGCCGGGACCGATGGTGCGCTGCGCCAGCTTGAAATGCTGAGTGCGGAAAATCTGGAACACTTCGTCGTAATCGGTCAGAGCCTCAGCAAAAGCCATCAGCAGAGGATAGCGATCAGCTTGCCTGTAGATGTCGATCAGCGATACCTGCTCATGCGCGAGCAGGGCGGTAAAATCGTCCCACAGCAGGGGCGAGATGGTCATGAGGGCGCGAAAGCCGGGCGAGTCTGTTCCCGCGCCGTCGCCCAGCATCAGGCGAAAGGCGTGGAAATCCCAGGGCGACATGGTTTCCAGCATCCGCATATTTTGCAACATCAAGTGTTGAATAGCGATCACTCGCTGCATCAAGCGCAGGGCTGGCGGCACATCGAACCGTTGGAGCAGTTCACGAATGGTTTGCAGTTCAAAGGATACCTCTTTCCACCACAGCTCAAACACCTGGTGAACCACCTGAAATTGCAGTTCATCGTGGTGCGCTAACTCGCTCTCCGGCTTTTGCAGCGTGAGCAGTTCTGGAATGCGCAGGTACCGCTCATAAGTACTTTCCCCCGGCAAATGTTTCGGCTTGCGCGCCGTTATATTCTTTACCATCGGATACACGCTCCTTCCTTCTCTGGATGATTAGAAACGACTTTGTTTCTCTATGTAACAAGCATAGCATAAATCTTATGGTATCTGCACCAGAACCACTCCCAAAATTACAAAGCCCAATCCGATTACTTTAGCGATGGTCAGGCTCTCGCCAACAAAGAGATAGGAGAGGATCAAGGTAACGCCTGGAATGATAAAATCGCTGTAGGCGGTGCGTATCGCGCCGATGCGGCGGATCAGCCAGAAGAGCAGAAAGAAACTGATGCAGCTACAGAAAACGGCGAGATAGAAAAGCACGCCAAACGTGACCGGCGTGGGCAGAAACGATGAACCATGTTCGAAAATCAGGCTGATCGCCAGCAAAAAGAGGGCGCAATAGAAGAGTTGCCAGGCGGTCATGACGGTGACGGGAATATCCGGGCTGTTACGCCGCGCCATGCGAATGCCATAACCATAGATGCTCGACGAGACCAGCACCGCCAGCTCCGCGATAAGTGCGATGCTGCTACCAGCAAAAAGCGGTCCATTGCCGGACCCGGGCAGAAATGGCAGGCGTCCTAGCAGCACGATCAAGACGCCACACAGGCCGATGAGCAGGCTGACAGGCAACTTCCAGCCGCGTACCTCATCCTTATCGCGCATGGCGAAGAGCGCGGTAAAGATGGGCGTGGTAGACCACATGATGGTCAGCACACTGACAGGCGCATAGGGCGTGGCGGCGAAAAAGATGCTGCTGGGAATGCCCACCATCAAAAGCGAGATGAGCAGCACGCGCCCATGCTGTCGCCAGGTGATCCACAGCTTTTTGCTCTGCAAGTAGGCGAAAGGGGCCATGATGAGAAAGGCCAGCGCGAAGCGCATACCCGATAGCAGCAGGGGCGGCGCGTGCTGCACGCCGATCTTGGCCGCGACGGGAAAAGACCCCCAGATGAGGACCATAAGTACATAATTGATGACGACAATGAGGCTGCTTTTGCGCTGCGTGAGTTGCATGTGATGCCTTTGCTTGCAGATGACGTATTCCCTGTAAGAGAAAGTATACACAATTACGATGCTTCTCACCATGTACAGGACAGCCATAGAATATCGATCTGTAAGGAAGGTTAATGTAAACCTACCTTTCAGGCACTTGCGCATATGTGAAAGGCATACTATGATAGGATGGTGTCATGTTACTAGAGTTTATCCAATCACAAGGATTAATTGATGGGAGGTTATCCCTTTGTTAGCATACATTCCGATTAATATCGACCCGGTGATCTTCTATATCGGGCCGCTGGCCCTGCGCTGGTACGGCCTGATGTACGTCGTAGGTATTCTGATAGGGCTATGGTTCATTCGTGGCTATACGAAGCGCAAGGGCATTACGCAGGATACCGTTTACAGGATACTGTGGTGGTGTATCGTGGCCGGCCTGATCGGTGGTCGCCTGTATTTCGTCATCCAGCAACCCAATTTTTTCTCGTTCTACATCAAGCAGCCGCAGCACATCCTGGCGACATGGGAAGGCGGCATGGCCTTCTTCGGGGCCATCTTCCTGGTCATTCCTACCATTTTCTGGCGGTCAAAAGTGGAACGTATCAATCCGCTGGTTGCGATTGACGCGGGCGTGCTATTCGCCGCCGCCGGGCAAATCTTCGGGCGCGTCGGCAATATCATCAATGGCGACATTGTGGGCTATCGCAGCAACCTGCCCTGGGCCACGCTCTACACGAACCCGCACAGCTTCTTCTGTCAGGGTCTCGCCATTCCATCCCAGTGCGGTCAGGTGTTCACCGCCGTGCAACCTTCAGCCGCTTACGAGATGCTGGGGAATATTGTGCTGCTTGCCATCATGCTGTACCTGGCGCATCGCCTGCGCCGGCCAGGCACGCTGATGCTGATCTACCTGTTCGGCTACGTGATTACCCAGTTCTCCATTTTCTTCGTGCGCGACAACATTATCGTCAGTTTCCTGGGCCTCAACTGGGGCCTGAAGCAGGCGCAATGGACCGCGCTAGTCGTGTTCATCTTGCTCATCCCGCTCACCTTCCTCGTCCTGCGCTTCTCCAAACCGGTACCAGAGGGTGAAGTACCCGCCACCTACGGCATCCCGCAGAAAGTCAAA
>DASTKD010000276.1:0-4298 GCA_035716135.1 Ktedonobacteraceae bacterium | reverse complement strand
GATGGCGATGATGGTTTGTGCTTCACGCATTCCGCTGGTATGTTGAGCCGCGCCGGAGATACCACAGGCGATATAGAGGCGAGGATGTACGTTTCTGCCCGTCGCGCCGATTTGCCGCGCATGTTCCACCCAGCCGCGATCAGTTGCCACGCGGGTCGCTCCCACCGCCGCGCCGAGCAAGCGCGCGAAGGCGGCAACCTGCGCGAATCCCTCGCGCCCGACGCCGCGCCCACCCGCGACGATGCGTTCGGCAGCCTCTAATTCGACATCCTCTGGCGATGGAGCCTGTAGCGCGATATGTTTGATGCGTTCACGTTCTGTCGAGTCATCAATGGTCACTTCTACCATTGTAACAGACATTTCTGAATTTCCTATAGCTGCATCCTTATTAATGGTGGGATTGCCACGCACACCAGAGATAAGCGTTGCGAGCGCGGTGCGGCCTTGAAGTTGCGTGCGCATCTGGACGTAAGCGCGACCATCGTACATGGTGCGCAACGTAAAAAGTGCGTCATCCTGGATGTCGATGCTCAGGCAGCCTGGCGCGAACGGAAGGTGCAGGCGCGCGGCCAGACGTGCCATGCAATCACGCCCATTAGCTGTTGCGCTGCAGGCAACCAGCAGGGGATTGCGCTGCTGAATGAACCATGCTAATGCGCTGACGTAGCCTTCTGTAGAATAACGATGCAGGGCGGGATGCGAGAGGACATAGATAGATGCTATACCTTGCCCTTTGATCGCTGTGAGATCGGGCAATGGAATATCCGGCGATGTGAGTAGTATGGCGCATACGGCTGGCGGCTCCGGTTGTCGCTGTGCCACTTCCAGCATTTCAGCCAGCAGTTCCCCGCTCCCCTCGTCAAGTTGCGCTTCGTGATGCTGGAGTACCGCCCAGATTTCGGCCATGTGTTTGCCTCTTTGTTCAGGTATAGCTATTGGTCAAGCCTTCGGTTTCTTCTTCATGTGTGTTAGCGCGTCAGCCCAGGCACTTTCGACTAACTGTTTCAAGGCGGGATTGTTGGCCTCTTCGCTGGTTCTCACTTTCACATGGCGCAGCCGTTTGCCTTCACCTGTGAGCATTTGATGGGGGTCTGCCAGGTGCGTGCCGTACATGAAGCCCAGGCGCGCGTAATCTTTCAGGGGACATATGTAAGTGATGGTGTCCCGCCTCGATGTGCTGAAAGAATAAGCAATATGGTTCTGTTTCGCAAATAATATTTCGTGGGCTTGAGGCATGGCGCTTTGTACCATCACGCGCAATGTGCGACTGATGGCCTGTATTTCGGGCGGGTAGCTTGCGAAAAAAGTTTCAATCGGGTCAAGCTCAATCATAGATTCGCCTCCCCATTTTTCATGTCCTGTCCTTACTATATCACGTAGCGACCCGCCAAAACCACGTATGCCCGGTAGTGTTTCTAAAATGGTATAATTACGGCCTGGAACGTCATTCATTACCTGTTAGAGGCCGGAAGGATAGACCATGACCACGCAGGATAGGCTCCCTATTATTGTTGGACACCAGGATACGTTGCTGAATCTCTATTTGCCGGAAAGAGGCGGGGGGCGCAGTTTTTTTGTGCGCAGCGATAAGGGGCATGTTGATTTGCCGCGCGCCCGCGAAGGGGGGATGGCAGGCAGTTTCTTCGCTATATTTGTGCCTGAGCCGTGCGATGATTGCGATACAAAGGATAAGCAGATGGTGGTCATCCAGACCGCTAACGGCCATGAAGTACCCTATGCTCCTGCTATTGAGGCTGATTACGCGCGCCGGGTTACGATCACCATGATGGCGAATCTGTTCAGGTTGGAGGCCGAGTCCGAGGGGCAGGTCAGGGTGGCGCGCACGGTCGAGGACCTGGAATACTGTTTAGCGCACGATATTCACGCCGCCATTATGCATATCGAGGGAGCCGAAGCGATTGATGCCAACCTGGATACGCTCGAGGTCTTCTATCGCGCGGGGCTACGTTCGGTCGGACTGGTATGGAGTCGCCCCAATATTTTCGCGCAGGGTGTGCCGTTCAAGTTCCCGCATTCACCCGATACGGGGCCGGGATTGACTGATGCCGGACGTGACCTGGTGCGCGCCTGCAATCGCCTGGGCATCATGCTTGACCTCTCGCATCTCAATGAACAGGGCTTCTGGGACGTGGCCGCGCTCTCTGAGGCTCCTCTGGTAGCAACACATTCGAATGTACACGCCATATGTCCATCGACGCGCAATCTGACCGATAAGCAACTGGACGCCATTAAAGAATCGCAGGGGCTGGTAGGCTTGAATTTCGCCGTCTACGACCTGCGTGAGGATAGCCACAGGGACGCCGATACACCGCTTGATTTACTGGTGCGCCACATTGATTACCTGGTTGAACGGCTCGGCATCGATGGCGTAGTGCTTGGCAGCGACTTCGATGGTACGCTCATCCCAGCCGCTATCGGTGACGCGGCAGGATTGCCGAATCTTGTGGACGCATTACGATTACATGGGTATGATGATGCTGCGCTGCGCAAAATCGCTTACGAGAACTGGCTGCGGGTTTTGCGCAAAACCTGGAAGTAAGTAAAGAGACACTTTGCTGCAAATGTCCCTGTGTAACCCTTCTGAAAAGTACTAAAATAGAGTATACTTGCTATGGAAGTCCATATATACTGTACAGCTTTTCCCGTTATCGCCTGTGCAGTGAGTCAGAAAGGAGGAACATAGGAGGAGGATTACGTGCTTGCGATTCCAACATGGTATGAGCAGCTATGGTTGGAATGGTCCTTGTTGGCGCTTCGTCGCGTTTTTCCAGATCACTTTGTAGTGACGTTGTGGTAGTACAAAGAAGCTTCTTTGTTAGCACAGGAGGAAATCTTGGCGACTGATAACAACATCACGGCACGAACGATGACAACTGTCATCTTTTCAAGTACTGTTGGCACTGCTATCGAGTGGTACGACTTTTTTCTCTACGGCACGCTGTCAACGATTGTTTTCCCGAAGGTCTTTTTCCCCGAATCGAATCAACTGGTTGGTACGCTCCTGTCATTGTTCACTTTCCTGGTCGGTTTTATTGCCCGTCCCTTTGGCGGCGCGCTCTTCGGGCATCTGGGCGACCGTATCGGTCGGAAATCCACCCTGATTGCTACGCTCCTGCTGATGGGCATTTCAACCTTGCTGATCGGATTCCTGCCCGGTTTTGCCACTATCGGCATTGCCGCGCCCCTTATTCTTGTGCTACTGCGCCTGGGTCAGGGGTTGGGTGTCGGGGGTGAGTGGGGAGGCTCGGTATTGCTGGCGATGGAATACGGTCACAAGCGCAATCGCGGCTTCTGGGCCAGTTGGCCGCAAATGGGTGTGCCGGTCGGGCTGATTCTCTCGACGGTGATTGTCAACATCGTCCAGGGAGCGGCAGGCGCAACGTTCGTCACCGGTTTTGCGTGGCGCATCCCGTTCTTTATCAGCGCGCTACTGGTGCTAATTGGCCTGTACATTCGCTTGAGAGTGCTGGAGACACCGCTCTTTGCGGAGGTCAAGAATCAGAACCGCGAAGTTTCGGCACCGATTATCGAGGCGTTCCGGCATAGTACTCCTGAGATTCTGCTCAGCGCGGGCGCGCGCTTTGCCGAGCAGGCTCCGTTTTACCTCTTTACCACCTTTGTGATTACCTATGGTCTGGACAAGCTGCTGTTGGATCGCACCTTGATCCTCAATGCCATTACCATCGCCGCCGCTGTGGAACTCTTCACGATTCCTCTGTTCGGCTACCTGTCGGACATTGTTGGACGGCGCAGGTGGTATCTGGCTGGCTGTGTCCTGATGGCTGCCTTTGCCTTCCCGTACTTCCTGTTGATGAACAGTAAAGTGGATGGCCTCTTCATCCTGTCTGTAGTCCTGTCCGTTGCCCTTTTCCACGCCTGGGTATATGGTCCCCAGGCCGCGCTCATCGCCGAGCGTTTCGGGACGCGGTCGCGCTACAGTGGAGCGTCGCTGGGTTATCAACTTGCCGCGCCGTTTGCCGGTGGATTGGCTCCCATTATCGCGCTGGTGTTACTCAATGGGAAAACCACGCTGTCTGCCCTGGGCTTGAGCGGCGTTGTAATCAACATCGGCGGCGGTTCCTGGCAGGCGGTATCGATCTACATCATCATACTTGGAGCCATCTCATTCGCGTCGGTACTGGGCCTGAAGGAATTGTCGAAGGCCGACATATCGAGTGTCGATGCGTACAAGATCACGGAGGACAAGGCCGTCCTGGCACCTACCGATTAGGATGCATCTTCCGCGACGGGCACTGCTCTCTGAGGCGTGCGCTATC
>DASTKD010000275.1:0-11543 GCA_035716135.1 Ktedonobacteraceae bacterium | reverse complement strand
CTTACTGGTTTGGCCTCTACCCTCTTCCGCCTACTCGATCTCGATGAGTCCGCATCATTCCTCATTCGTGGAGTCGATGTCGAGCCAGAATTTTCTCACCTGCCAGCTTAACTTACAGGGGATTCTTCTCAGCATCCCCGTGCGTCAGGACACGACGTATAGTGTCCACCCCGATTCATAAAAACGCATTGTGCATGGAATGCATATGTTGGCTTATCAGATGTTACCTGAAAAGCTCAGCAAGCGTATCTGTGTGGCAAATTTGCTATGTAACTAATGTTACGCAGTTGCCGGGGTTTTCCACATATCCACAGTACTGTGGATATGTGCGCGAATTTCTCTATTCTGATTAAGAGAGGCGGTGATTCCATTGATTTTTTTAAGCGCACTCTTTCATAAGAGCATTTTTGATATTGAGGGACACCGGCTGGGCGTGCTAAAAGATGTTTCTGTCTCATTGCGCGAAACGTTTCCGACGGTAACGGCGCTGGTGATCGCACCATCCAGCCTCACTATTGGCAATAATGATATGATTATTCCCTGGTCTCAGGTCGAGAACCTGGAAGCTGAGCGCATTCATTTGACCATCGGACAGGCGCGCATCGTTCCCTATACGCCTGAGCAGGATGAGCTATTACTGGGGCGCGATTTGCTGGACAAGCAGATCGTCGATACGCAGGGCTTTCGCGTTGTCAAAGTCAATGATTTGAAACTGGCACAGATCAAGGGAACCGCCCGTCTGATCGGCGCAGACATCAGCTTCAGTGGCCTGTTGCGCCGCCTGGGAGTGCTTACTCCCATCGAGTGGGCGAGCAGGATTTTCCCTTTTCATCTAGCGGAACGCACCATCACCTGGAATTATATCGAGCCAATTCAGGTCGTCACGGTAGCGACGAGCCGCCTCGCGCCAGCCCTGGCCGGAGCAGCCGGAACCACCACCGGCGGCGTGGTACCACAGGTGCAACTGAACGTCAGCCACACCAAACTGGCCGACCTGCATCCGGCTGATATAGCCGACATTCTCGAACAACTTGATGTTGAAGAGGCTGGCGCGGTGCTTGGACGATTGGACACCGAAACGGCTGCCGACATCTTGAACGAAGTCGAGTCGAAGCGCCAGTACGAGATTTTGAGCGAACTCGACCCGGAGCGCGCCTCCGACATGCTGGAACTGCTCCCCCCGGATGACGCCGCCGACATCCTGGCGGATCTCCCTCAAGAAGAGGCTGAACGCCTGCTAAATCTGATGCCCGCCAACGAAGCGCAGCCTATCCGCGATCTGCTGCGTTACGGCGCGGAAACTGCAGGCGGCATCATGACCACCGAGGTACTGTCGCTGGCCCAGAATTTAACCGCCGAGGAAGCGCTGGCCTACCTGCGGCGCAACTCCGAACACCTCGAAATGATCTACTACCTGTACATCGTCGATGACGAAAAGCGGCTGGTAGGCGTCGTCTCGCTGCGCCAACTGGTGGTGGCCGAACCCGCCACACAATTGAAGACGCTCATGGACGAGGATGTGATTTCGGTCAAGACCGATGCCGACCAGGAAGAGGTAGCGCGCTTAATCGCCAGATATGACCTGCTGGGCGTGCCGGTCGTCGATGAGCAAAATCACCTGGTCGGCCTTGTCACCGTCGATGACGTGATTGATGTAATTCACGAGGAGCAGGCGGAAGATTTTTCCGAAATAGCCGGAGCCAGCGTCGAGGAGTTCGAGGAAGAGGAACATTTCTCGCTGCGCGCCGCTCTCAGTCGCGTAAGCTGGCTGGGGGTCAATATCGTGGCGGGTTTCGCGCTGGCCCTGCTGCTCTACCGCGTGTTTGGCACGGCTATCGTTGCCAGCGCCCCGCGTATTCCGGCATCGGGCTTCATGGCGGGCCTGCGCTCCGGCGTCGCTCTCAATGGTCTCGTCTGCCTGATGCCCATGTTGTTGCTCACCAGCGGCAGCGTCGGCACGCAGGCGTTGGGCGTGGCCGGGTGGCAATTACGCTCGACGGGCGGCTCGGATTTCTGGCGTGGCATCTCCCGCGAATTGCGCCTGGGAACTATCGGCGGCATACTCTCCAGCATCGTCGTGGGTGTGCTGGCATGGTTACTGTTCCATTCGTGGCTGCTGGGCATCGCCGTCGGCCTCAGCCTCGGTATCAGCCTGTTAATCGCCGCCATTTGTGGCCTTGTCCTGCCCACCCTGCTGCAACGCCTGCGCCTGCGCGGTAGCCTGCTCAGCGCGCCCCTGCTTGATCCGATCATAGCGGCAATCAGCCTGACCATTTTTTTAATGGTCGCGCTGTGGTTGATAGACGCGCTACATGTGTAGTAAATGCCTCGGCGTTGAGGGGCAGAGCGTCACCTTCTGTAGGGACAAGGGGTGGATGTGGGGAAGGGAGGGGGCCTTGTGCTTGTCCTCGTTGGGATGTGATCCCGTTGGAGTTTGCAGATGTAGCCTGGATCACGTTCCTGTGCGAGGACAAGCACAAGGCCCCCTCCCTTCCCCACATCCACCCCTTGTCCCTACAGAACGGAGGTACGCATGTTACCCGATTCAGGTGTCAAAGTTCATCAGGACGGGGTGGTCGTTTTATATCGGTGCTGGATTCCTCTGGCAACATCCATACCTATCCCTGTGGCAAAAGTGGCAGGATGCGGTATTTGAGTTGCTCGGAAAGCTGCTCGACGGGCAGACTGGCATCGATGACCTGGAAGCCATATTCGGAAGTCATCATCTCGAACTGTTCGAGCAGGAGCGTCTGGTAATTGACGAAGCTCTCGAAGAGGTCTCCGCCCAGGCGCATATCCATGCCCGATTCCCAGTAGTCGAAACCACCGCGTTGTAAGACACGCGGGATCAGATCGTCTATACCGATTTTCAGGTAAAACATGGCGTCCGGTTTGAGCGCGAGGCCATAAATTGAGCGAATCCACTGCGGGTCCGCGCCGCGCACGACGGCACGCGCTATCAATGAATAAATGTAGCGGTCGGTGAGGACGATAAAACCGGCGCGTAAAGCGGGCAAAATCTGGCTTTCAAAACGATCCACGAAGTCGGTGGCATAGTACAGATTGAGGGTGATGGGACCGAGCGTATGCCCCTCTTTGGCCTGCTTGAGACCGGGGCCGGCCAGCACGGAACGGGTCATTTCCGTATCCATAACGGCATAGCCGCTACTCTCCAACCAGGGGCGCAGCAGGTTCAACTGGGTCGAACGGCCCACGCCATCGGTGCCTTCGATCACTACCAGGCGACCGGGCAGCAACTCGTCGCGTTCTTGCAGGTGAATGGCGTCAATGCCATAAAATGCGAGCCTGGTCATGGGTTCCCTCTCTAACGGGTTGAGTGACGAAACGCATCATCCATGTTTCCTTCTTTATCATGAGCGTCATCGTGCGCTTTTTTCGGATAGATCGGCCAGCGATGGGCGCATCTCACGCGCCAGTCCTGCCCACGCGGTTTCTTTAGCCGATCCGCGTGTGCGCCGTACGCCATGCAAATAGGGGCGTATGATCTTGCGCATCCGGCGCTGCTGCTCCGGTATGGGCTGCGTGGCGTTCATAACCGTCAGTCCAAACTCGTCAATCATCTTTTCGTATTCGCCGACAATGCGCTGCTGGAAAAGCTTGAAACTTTCATACGGGTCGCTGCTCAAACCTAAGTCCATGCCAGCTTCGTAGTATTTGAGTTCGTTGCGGCCCGTTAAAATGCGACTGAGCGACACTTCGAGCGGCACACGATAATAGAAAGCGACGGTAGGTTTGACGGCAAACCGGTACAGTTCGCGCACCCACTGGCGATCAACGTTACGCGCCACATCGCGGGCAAAAGCGGTATAAATGTAGCGATCAGCCAGCACAATCGCGCCCGCTTTGAGCGGCGCAATAATATCATGCTCGGTGCGATCGGCAAAATCGGTCGCGTGTATCAAACTAAAAGTGGTGGGCGTGAGCAGTTGTTTTTTCTTCCCCTTACTGGTCGTCTTCTTGACCAGGGGGGACGAGTTCCACTCGCTGAAGAAAACAGTGTACCCCTCGCTGATAAGCCACTGGCGTAACAGCGCGATTTGCGTACTTTTCCCGGAGCCATCGACTCCTTCAACAACAAAGAGCCGCCCCGGGTAGCTGTGCGAGCCATAGGTTTCCATAGAAAATTCCTTCCATCCAGACACAGGGAATCAGGAAAGATGTGATATATCGATTATCATGAACTTAGGCCCTATTGTCAAGGTTAAAAAGAACATTTTCACCTCTCTCTTCTAAACACGTAGCTCATAGCATAAGTATATACAACCTGCGTATCACTTCTTTTCGATGTATAAGTTTTCTTGCCGTCTCTGGCGACTTGAATCATTCAGAAAAGGAGATGGACTATTGGCCGACGGCCAATAGTCCATCTCCTTTTCTGAATGATTCTTGCGAACCGCGAAGCGGTGAGGAGTCAGAGAAACTTACACACTCATTAGATAGAAACATTCAAAGTTGACAGTAAAATTTTAATATGGCACATTATCTAAGATAGTAATAAACATATACGTAACAAAGCAGAAAGAGCAGGTGTCCTATCGGCCAAATATTACAGATCAATATCCCGACGCCTACCGGCTATCTTGAGGGCATACTCAAGCCGGAAGAAGAGGATGTCGAGCCAGCATACGCGGCGCTCGTGTGCCATCCGCACCCGCTGGGTGGGGGAACCATGCATAATAAGATAGTATTTAAGGTAGCACAAACTTTGCAGACGCTGGGAATACCCGCGCTGCGCTTCAACTTCCGAGGGGTTGGTCACAGCACCGGAGCCTACGACGAGGGGCGCGGCGAGGTGGACGATACCCGTTACGCGCTGGAATATTTGAGTCGCCGCTATCCCGGCCTGCCTGTCATTATCGCCGGTTTTTCATTTGGCTCGTGGGTCGGCCTGCGTGTGGCCGCCTCCGATGATCGCGTACAGGCCATGATCGGCCTGGGCGTGCCAGCCCGCATGTTCGATGGCGACTACCTCAAAGACAGCCACAAACCCAAACTGATTATTCAGGGAACAAAGGATGAACTGGCCCCCTACGATCTGGCTGTGCAATGGTTCGAGCAAGTGCCAGCCCCCAAAAGCCTCGTTGCGGTAGAGGGCGCGGACCACTTCTTCCAGGGACGGCTCGAAGAGGTGCAGGCGATTATCACCACGTTTGTGCAAAACATCATGCAGTGAGTAGCTACAAGCCGCTTAACTGACTCCGATGGCATACCCATATTCCATCTTGTGAGCATCTAAAGGGTGTCACTTTCCCGCAATCCAGAACGTGCTGTACTGAGATAGTACGAAGCATGATAGTGGAACTAGAGAAGACAAGAGGAAAGAGCATGTCAATCGCAACACGCATCAAAGAAAACATTGAAAACCAGGTCGCTCCATCTCCGCGCTGGCGCTGGTATCATGGCGTCGCATTCTACGCCCTCGTCCAGGCGCTGACCTTCGGCCTGTCGGGACTGACCAGCGTTGTGAGCGGCAATCGCGGGAAAAACCTGCGCGAAGACCTTTTCGGGAATGTAGATTACTTCCGCCAGTTGAAACAGTCGATCTTCTCGCCACCCTCGTGGGTATTCGCGCCAGCCTGGACCATCAACAATATCTCAGTGATTATTGGCACATGGCGCGTGTTGAACAAACCGAAAAACGCGCCAGGCCGCGATACGTTCCTGGCTCTGCAAGGGGCGTCATGGATCAACTACATCCTCTTCAACGCCGCCTACTTCAGCCTGCGCTCTCCCATCAACGCCTTTGTGCTGACATTAAGCATGTTTGTATTGACCATTGTGAGCGGAATTGTAGCGATATTCCGATTGCGCGATACATGGGTCGCTCTCTCGCTGGCAACCCTGTTCCTCTGGCTGCTCATCGCGCTGACAGCAGGCACATTCCAGGCCGCCTGGAACTACGACGAGCTATACCACGCCGGGCCGTTCTTCAAAGTGAACAAGAAGCTACTGAAACGCAACGGCAGATAAAATAGCTCTTTACTTCACAAGCTTCCGCCGAACGCCATACGCTTCATTCAGATGCGTAAAGCTATGTCGTGTGGCGGGCATGGTCAACATGCCTGCTTTTTTCCAGCCACTCCAGACCTGTGCAAGCTCGTAGGCGGCTTCGGCCAGCGCGCCTTCTTTTGTGAGCCGGTGAATATTGGTGGGATCGATGCGTTCCCATAGTTCTGCCGGTTGGAGGGACGAGACGATTGCGCGGGTTCTATCCCCAACGGCAGCGCGATAGGCACGCAGGGCGTTACAATCCACCTGATTACTGAAATCCGCGACTTCGTTTTCGCTCATGGAGGTGCCTACATCGCGCCTGTTCAGATGTAATCGTTGTACCCAATCAGCCTCATCGAGAACCTGTGGGCAAGCCGCGACAAGCAGATTCATAGTTACATCTTCGATACGTGCTATATGCCAGATGAGCCAGGCGATGGAGTTTGTGCTGCCGTCAGGACGGCTACGCATTTGAGCCTCAGTGAGTCCTTCAAGTACCTCATCTTCAAATGACCATAATCCACTGTGGGACATTTCAGCCGAGTGCAGCATAGCGTGCTGGTTGAGGAACAGGCGTATCGTTGCTTGATGATCGCTTTTGCTCATCAGCGACTGGCGAAAGATTTGTTGTTGCTGGTTCCAGTATCGTCTATGAGTGTCCATCTATCCCTGCCTCCTCACTTCAACATCTTTGATTACATTCACCAGCATCGCAATCCGTCCAGGGGACAGGCGAGGCTTGCCCATGCTCAACGCTCCGCTATGAGCGAGCATTTGCTGCGCCTGCGCGCGCGTCAGGATGTTGTAGTGCAGTTTCATCTGGATGATGCGCTGCACGGAGGCGTTGATGCTGTCCATCGACAGTTGGCCGCTCGTGACGGCTTGCTTCATGTTGGCAAGCATGGTTACGGTATCTTGCAGGCCGCGCGGGCCAAGTATCAGATCGATGCCCGCCTTCACCGCCAGGATAGCGGCCTGGGAGAGACTGTAGGTGTTGCTGATGCCGCCCATCCAGAGGGTATCGCTGATAATCACGCCGTTGAAGTGCAGTTGATCGCGCAATATGCCTGTCACCACATTGGGCGAGAGCGAGGTGGGCAATTTGGGGTCAAGCTGCGGGTTGAGGATGTGCGTCACCATCACCATCGGCACGATACCTTCGTTAATCATGGTGGTATACGGCACAAAATCGACGGCGTTGAGGGTTGCCAGGCTGCGATTCATGGTGGGCAGCGAAAAGTGCGGATCAAGATTGGCGCTGCCCAATCCCGGAAAATGCTTGAGACAACCGATCACGCCGCCTGCGGTCAAACCTTTGAGATACGCCTGTCCCATCTGCGTCACCAGTTGCGGGTCGGAGCCGAAAGTGCGATCAGGCAGGCCGGGGTTGTTGGGATTGGTCAGTACATCGACGATGGGCATGAAGTTGACGTTCAGGCCCAGCCCGGTCAGGTCTTTGGCCGCGTTCAGACCCGCGTTATAGGCAACGTTGGGATCATGCGTAGCTCCAATAGTCGCTTCTGATGGGCGTTCACCGGTGATGCGGCGCAATTCGTTGACCAGTCCGCCCTCGTAATCGGTGCTGATAAAAAGGGGAATATGCGCCGCGCCCTGCATAGATTGATTGAGCGAGACTAATTGCTGGCGCGTGACCGCGTTGCCGTTTTTGTTCTCGATCAGCACACCGCCAATGTCGCTGACCTGAATCATGTGCATCAGATCGGCATTGAGCGTCGGGCCGTAGAACTCGACGATTACCATCTGTCCCAATTTTTCGTCCAGCGACATGTTTTGCACCAGCGCGGCGGCAAGCTGACCCTCAGAAAGCGCGGTTGGAGAGGGAGCGACCACACTAGTAGGGCGAGTGATCGTCACTGGTGGCGAAGTTGGCTGGCCGGTATTGCCGCCCGTACCTGAAAATAAGGAGACGCAGCCGCTGAGAAAGAGCATCAGGCAACACAAAACAACCCCGTACATTCTACGTTTCCCCGTTGACCAGAGCCTGTCCGGTTGTTTCATTGCCATTCATCTCTCATTTAGAACACGTCCGGCTCAAGTTTATGCAATCAGGCCAAGTTGCCGCATCAAGCCCGCCATATCCATCTGGCCCCAGTGATCCACGATCTTCCCATTTTCTAAACGAGCAATATCGATGGCCGTCACTGTCAACTGTTTACCGGTGGGAGCAACGCCCAGAAATGCGCCCTCGTGCGCGCCCCGTATCGTGACCCGAAACACCACCCGATCCGCTTCGGCAAACAGGTCATCGACGATAAAGACCAGGTCGGGCATGGCCGTATGGAAACCCGCAATACGTTTTTTCTGGGCCTCTCGATCAAGCGGCTTATCCTGTCCGGGCAAATAGCGAGCATAATTAGGGGCCATCAATTCGTCGAGGATATTCACATTCCTTTTGATCCATGCCTCGTCAAGATACCTGCGAACAATAGCTTTATTTTCTTCTGCTGACATGATGGTTGCTCCTTCTTTTATACTGATGATTGTAGAACCAGGGTGGCATCCTGCCGGACCTGTCATTCTGAGCGCAGCGAAGAATCTCTTACGCGCCAACGGGAGATTCTTCGCTGCGCTCAGAATGACAGATGGCGGGTGCTAGCTATGCTTGCCCTTGTCCTTGCATACGCGCAACGTTTTGCCTCAAAATTTCAGGCCGTCCTGATCTGTGCTGCTTCCTCTAATCCCAGCGATTGGATGGCTTGCTGGCGCAGGACGAACTTTTGCACCTTGCCACTGGCGGTCAGGGGATAGGCTTCCACGAACTGGAAGTAACGCGGGATTTTCTGGTGGCTGATCTGGCCTTTGCAGTACTCGCGTAGCTCCAATTCGCTGAGTTCGGTACCTGAGCGAGGGATCACGATTGCCAGCAACTCTTCGCCGAAGAACTTGTCGGGTACGCCGAGTACCTGCACATCGGCGATTTTGGGGTGGCGGATCAGAAATTCCTCGATCTCGGTGGGGAAGATATTTTCGCCGCCACGAATGACCATATCCTTCAAGCGGCCCACGATGTTGATATAGCCCTGCGCGTTCATGGTCGCCAGGTCGCCACTATGCAGCCAGCCCTCGCTATCAATGGCGTCAGCTGTCTTCTCCGGCATGTTATAATACCCGGCCATGACGAGATAGCCCTGGCAGCACAATTCGCCGCGTTCGCCGCACGGCACGATGGCGCTGGTGGCGGAGTCGATGATTTTGACCGCGCCGTGCGGCATCGGCACGCCCACCGTCGCGGATTTCAGTTCAAAGGAGTCATCCTGCTTTGTGAGGGTAATAGCCGCGCTGGCCTCGGTCTGCCCGAACACAATTGTCGCGTTCGCGCCCATGCGCTCCTTAACTTGCTCCATGAGATAGACCGGCACGGGCGAGCCGCCGCTGACCACACTTTGTAACGCGGACAGGTCGTATTGCGCGAAGTCGGGATGCTGCATCATGGCAAGCAGCATGGTGGGAACGCCGCCAAACCTGCTGCAATGCTCGCTGCTCAATACTTGCAGGGTCTTCAGAGGATCGAAAGCCATCAGGGGATGCAGGGTCGCGCCAACACCCAGCGCGGCCATGATGCCCAGCACGCACCCGCCGGCATGAAAGAACGGCATCGCAGTGCAAACGTGTTCCCCCGCTTGAATATCCCAGCGCAGCGCGAAGATGGTGCCGTTATTGAGGATGGCGCGTTGTGTCTGGATGGCTCCTTTGGGAAAGCCGGTGGTGCCAGAAGTATAGAGAATTTGCGCGGGGTCGGTTGGCTGCACCGACGCCTGCCGCTCATGCAGCGCATCCAGGCTGACCTGTTCGCCAGCCGCGACCATCTCGCGGAAGAGGGTAGGCCGCCAGCCCTGCTGCTCCAGGAAAGCGGCGGGAGGCGCGCCCAGCAGGCTGATGTAACGCAGGCGAGGTAATACTTCGCTGCGAACTTCGCCATTGACGCCGCCCGGTGTGACTAAGGCGCGGATAGTGGCAAGACAGTCGTGATCGCGCACCTTCGCCATGAAGAAGAGGGCGGCCACGTCGCCATTATGCAAAATATACTCCACCTCTTTTGCTCGCAGCACCGGATTGATCGTCACCAGCACAAGGCCGGCCTTCGATGCCGCCAGCTCGAGCAGAGGCCACTCCGGCAGATTGATAGCCCAAACCGCTATATGCTCCCCTTTTTTAAGACCCAGCGCCATCAGCCCGCGCGCCACCGCGTTGACACGCTCGCGGTATTCGCTATATGTCCAGCGAATGTCGAGCGCGCCGCCCAGTTCGGGATAACACGAGTAGACAAGCGCTTCCCGCGTGGGAATTTCTTCCGCGCGGCGATCTAACAAGTTGCCAGGCGTCGTTTCGAGCAGCGAAATACCTGCGGCCTCGGCTTGCCAGTAAGAAAGGCCATCACCAGACATACCCATAGTCGTCCTCCATTGAAATACTGCTTTCAAGACAGTCTATTATGCTGTAGCATACGCTTTATGGGAATGAGTTGCAAGATGTATAAAAAACAGGGCGCGATGAACGCGCCCTGTCGCATGTAGACGCGATCAATCGCGTCTCCCCATGTCGTTTACGGAATGTTTTCCGGTGGGGTCAGTGCGCCACTCTTAATCATACTGGCGTAGTTGTTGGCGGTAGTGATGGCATCCTGGGGAACATCACTACTTGTCGTGCCATAGCCAACGCCATCATGCGCGAGGTCGAACTTTGTGGGAGAGGCCACGAAAGCCGCGTAGGTTCCCTTTTCGGCATCATCGATGATGGTATAGACGGCGGTGTCTACGCGCTTGAGGGCGCTGGTAATCACGCCCTGGCGTACCGCGCCTGTGGAGTCTTTGCTCTGGTCGCTATCGACGCCAATGCTATACACGCCTTTTTCTTTGGCGGCGTCAAGTACGCCGATGCCACAACCACCGGCCACCTGGAAGATGATGTCGGCCATGTTGTCGGTGATCTGCTTATTGGCGATGCCTTTACAAATGGTGGGATCGCTAAAGTTGCTGGAGTAGCCGATGACCACTTTCACTGTGGGATCAACTTTGGTCGCGCAGAACTTGTAACCGGCGATATAGCGGTTGACGGGCGGGATGGGCAGGCCGCCGACCGCGCCGATAGTGTTCTTGCCCAGCAGGTGCGGAACCTTAGCCTTGCCGTCTACTTCCATCTGACCAGCCATCGCGCCGACGAGACAACCAGCCTCTTGCTCCTTAAAGAAAAGGGGCGCGACATTGGGCAGATTTTCACAGGCTCCAGTGTTGGGGTCAGGTACCGCGCAGCCGTCAACGATGGCAAAATTCTTGTTTGTGAAGTGTTTGGCAACCTGGTCCAGCGGCGTCTCCATGAGAAATCCGACAGCAATGACCATATCGGCCTGATTGGCAGCCGAGGTGAGGTTCTGCACATACTCACTGGCAGTCGGGGTCTGCGTCTGAATGATGACATCGGGGAAACCATATTGAGCGCGCGCCTTCTCGTAGCCAGTGTGCGCCAACTGGTTGAAGCCACCGTCGTTCAACCCTCCTACGTCTGTTACCAAC
>DASTKD010000274.1:0-12925 GCA_035716135.1 Ktedonobacteraceae bacterium | reverse complement strand
GAGCGGAGCGCAGATATTGCCCCATCGCGTCACACCTGATATGACGGTAGCCGAACTGATCGACACACAATTTCAGGCGTATAACGCGGCGCGACTGAACGAGGCGGCGCGTCTCTATGTCGAAGAGATGCTCGCGCCAGCCAACGATGTCACGATTGGGCTGACGATGGCCGGCGCGCTCACTCCCGCTGGATTGGGAGGCTGCCTGATAACGTTGATGGATTACGGCTTCGTCGATTTCATTATCAGCACCGGCGCAAACCTCTATCACGACATGCATTACGCGCTGGCGATGACCCTGCATCGTGGTGATTTTCGCCTCGACGATACCAAACTTCAGGAAGAGGGCGTCATTCGTATCTACGACATTCTCTTTAAGGATAAAGTGCTGCTCGATACGGATGCTTTTGTACGCGCATGTCTGGAAAGTTTGCCCGAACGGCCCATATCAACATCCGAATTGCATTATCACCTGGGAACACAGTTGCTTAAAGCGGGGGTCAAACCGGAATATTCTGTGCTGGCGCAGGCCGCTGCCTGGAATGTCCCCATCTACACGTCGTCGCCCGGTGATTCATCGATTGGCATGAACGTTGCTCGCCACGCGCTGGACGGCAGCGCATTAACGCTCGATCCCCTGGCGGATGTCAATGAGACGACCGCTATTGTGCAACATGGCACGCGCAACGGCGTAATTATTCTGGGAGGTGGCAGCCCCAAAAACTTCTATTTGCAGACGCAGCCGCAACTGTGGGAAGTGCTGGGCATCAATAAGGGCGGGCATGATTATTTCATCCAAATTACCGCCGACGCGCCGCACTGGGGCGGACTCTCAGGCGCGACACCATCCGAGGCGGTTTCCTGGGGCAAGATCAAACCCGAACAGCTCAACAGCACAGTCGTGGTCTACAGCGATTCGACGATTGCACTGCCGCTACTCACCGCCTATGCTGTCAGTAAAGCGCAGGCGCGCCCGCGCAAACAGCTCTACGCGCAGCGCGAAACACTACTCAAAGAGCTGAAAGAGGCATACGAGGCGGGTAAAACAACCAGACCATAGACGTTTTCCACCTAATGGCAAGCGGCATACGCATTAGATACATTTCGCGTTTGTCATTAGATAGAAGTAAACTGGCTATTAGATACAAACAGAACCTCCTCTGTTGTGCATTAGCTTGACAATCTAATGTATAATATACGCTGGTGTGCCTGTCACACTAAGGGGTCATCCCGCAAAGTGATGAGCAGTGGCTTGCAAAACTGAACTATGAGGAGGTAGATTCAATGCTTGTGCATTTGATGTTAGAACTCTACGGTTGCGACCGGCAACTGTTGGAGAATGAGAGCCTGGTGAGGCGCGCGCTTGACGAATACCCTGCCCGCGTGGACATGGAAAAAGTCAGCCCGGTTCACCTGTACCAGATTGAAACGTCGAATCCGCTGGATGCTGGCCTTTCGGGCTTCGTGGTGATTGCCCAGAGCCACATCAGTTTACATGCCTGGCCGGAGTATGGTGAAGTCGATATTGATGTGTGTTCCTGCAAGGAATTCAGTCAAGAGGACGCCATCGCTTTCGCCAGGGAGATATTCCAGTCCGACGATGTCGAGTCGCATTTTGTGGTACGCGCCACCCGTTCGCTGCGTCCTGAGACGCCCGAACCTGATCGCTACGAGGCAGCTATGGCGGCGCGCACGGCCAGAATGGCGGTGCGATAAAAAGAAGGAGCATTTTACCAGCATGAGCGAGACGCCTGTGACCCAGTTCGGCGCGCCGGATGCGCCCTTTTGTGATCTTGCCACTGCCCGCGTCACCATCATTCCAGCGCCGCTGGAGTACAGCGTATGCTATATGAAAGGCACCGAACGCGGGCCACAGGCGATCCTCGATGCTTCCAGCCAGATGGAACTCTACGATGAAGAGTTGGACTGGTGTCCCATTGAAGTGGGCGTGCATACTCGTCCATCCCTCGACTACCGGGGCATGGATCACGCCGCCGCGCTTCAAGCTACCGGAGATGCCGCGCGCGAAGTATTGCGGCGCGGACAACTCCCTCTTATCCTCGGCGGTGAACATTCCCTTTCCGCGCCACCCATCGCAACCACACGCGAATTTTTTCCCGACCTCACCGTTGTACATATCGACGCGCACGGAGATTTACGCGATGAGTACGAAGGCTCGCGGCTCTCGCACGCCTCGATAGAACGGCGCGTGGTTGATATGGGCATCCCCTTAACAGAAATCGGTATCCGCAGTTTTAGCCCCGAAGAGGCCGAATTTATGAAAACACCCCCCAATGTGGCTATCGTATGGGGCTATCAACTTGATCGGAGCAACGCCGTCATACCCTGGCAGCGCCTGAGCCAACATACCTATCTGACCATTGATCTCGATGCCATCGATCCCGCTGAAATGCCTGCCGTTGGCACACCAGAGCCGGGCGGCCTGCGCTGGTACCAACTGCTCGACATACTACGTGAAATCTTCCGCCGCACCACCGTCGTCGGCATGGACGTAGTAGAACTTTGCCCGATGGCGGGACAAACCCGCGCCGACTTCCTGGCTGCCAAACTCGTCTACAAATTGATCGGCTACCGCTTCCATACAAATCGCTAAGCAGCCAGCAGACATACAAGGCATTCCTCAGTTGCCGATATGCAATACCCTTCGTTACAATAGCTATATGGAGGCTCTGATATAGCATCTTATGAAGGCACAATGATGATTGGCAAGCACAATCAAAAAATAGGTAACTGGTGGTTCGGGCAGGGACAATCAGAAATAGGAACGAGGGCGACCGCAAGGGTCCCCTCCCAACCACCCATCCGCCCCCGCCCTTACAATGACTACGCGTGTGGCTCATTTCGTCGTAGTCATCGTAAGGGCGGGGTTGAGATGGGAGGGGACCCTTGCGGTCGCCCTCGGACCCTATCTGTGCCTGGCAGAATATCCTACTTCGTACTTGGTATCGTTGCGCTGCTGCTCATACTTACCGCCTGTAACTCCACGCCCAACAACAAGGCCAAGAATCAGAGCATTTCCACAACGAATAACGGGGTTATTACCTATAGCGCGAGTCCGCAGGATGTGTTGATACGCACGTTTTATGGTGGCGGGAAGCTGGGCAGCTTCGAGTATAGCCCAGAGATTAGTATTTATGGCGATGGCTCATACATTCTTGGTCCCGGCCTGCAAATGCGCGAAGGGCAGTTGAGCGGCGACGCACTTGCGCAATTGTTACATACGCTGGTAGACACAGATGGATTGCTCAAGTTTACGACAAAGCAATTCTACGATATTCCAGACCAGAACGCGACCTTCTTGCAATTGACGCTCAATGGCACTAACTATACTTTTCAATATGGCCCGTTTGGCAACTTGCAGGAAAGCGCGCAGGACATGAATGCATATCACCGCCTGGGAGCGGCCCTGACCAGCTTAACCAACGCTTTGAATGGTCCTACACACCCTTATACCAGCAAGCAAATGGCACTGCTCGTTCACCAGGACTTCAGCCCCGACCTGTCGCAAACTATTCCTGACTGGTCTGTAGCGGATTTCAATCTCTATAACCTGGCTGCTTACGAATGCGGCGTTACTCTGGTTGATCAGACAGGTCCGAATGGCGATACCGGCTGCCTGACCTATACCGTTCCACAAAATGCTTTGCTGCTGAGCGAGCAACAACGGCAAAGCATCGTCTCCCTGCTAAACGGGCGGCAACAGGGCGTTTTTCTTTACATGGGGCTATACTATAATGTCACTTTACGCCCTCTGTTGCCAGATGAGGCGGCGCAAAAAACGCTCGCCATGCTGGGTAGCGCGGAACTGAGCTACGCGGGAGTACCGTTGAAATCCGGGCCTGTGCCGGTACCCACGACAACGCCGTAGGAAATTCAATAGCCAATATCGCCAGATTATCGCCAGCGCCGCGAATATGTGGTATACTATGGACGTAGACAGCGCTTCCCTCTTTTCTTCTATGCCAGCAACACGAAGCGCGTACATTGGAGCGAGGGCGGAATGACCGACGGGACACTTCTTAAATAAGGAACTAGCCAATCCGTCAACCCCGTAAGATTAATCCTCACCAACCCATTTGGAAAGGACACATGACCAGAGATTTCAGTAAACAGAGGCGAGACGACGAGCGACCGTACTCTCGCCATTCATCCTCCGGCAGCCAGGGAGAAGAGCGGTCTCCTCGACCTGCCAGACCTCGACTTAATCGTGACACGGTAGATAAAGCCTGGGAAAACGGAGCGCGCCAGAATCATTCCGATTATCGCGCGCGCGATACGCGAGGCGGTCAGTCGCCCCGCGACAACTGGCGACGCCCACAGCAATCAGGGCAATCCTCCGCTTATAACGGTCGCAATAACAACAATGGCAACAGTCGCGCACCCTACGGAAACCGCCCATTTGATCGCAGGCAGGGTGAGCAAACGCATAACCGCTATCAGGGTCAGGGCGCGCGTCCGCGCTCTTTCGAGTCTGGGATGCGCAAATTTGATGAGCGCCAGTACAATCAACGCCGGGACTACCAACCCCGGCCAGAAAGCAACGATTCACGCCCGCGCCAGGATTCTCGTTACTCCAACAACCGGCCACCATCGCGTGGTTACGACGCTCGCCGCGATGATCGGACACCACGCAATTTCCAGCGTGATGAGCGACCCCAGCGCAGCTTCGACCGCGATGACAGGCAGCCGCGCGGCTTTGAGCGTAGTGATCGTCCTCAACGTAGTTTCGATCAGGATGATCGCCAACCGCGCAGCTTCGACCGCGATGAACGCCCGCAGCGGAGGTCTGACAGCCATGAGCCGCGCCCGCGCGGGTACTACCGTGAGCAAAGGCAACAACGCGCGGCGGGACGACCCGATCCGCACAATTCACGCTGGCAAAGTCGCCCCCAACGCTTCACACCTAAAAGCAGGGATTCCGCGCGGCCAACATACGAGCGCGAGCAGTTCGAAGGCGACTACGAACAGTTCGATGCGCGTGCGACTTCTCCTGATGTAGTCGAAAGCCGCGAGACCCCGCGACCCGACAGGCACACTGCGCGCAAACCACGCGAGGATCAGCAGAAAGACGCCGAGTTCATGGCGGAAGTGAACCAGCAGACCGATAGCCTGATCGAACATATCGTGCCAGCCGAGCCAGCCAACGGCAGCGCGACGGATGAGGCAGCAAGCGAAGCATCACCGAAGCCCAAAAAGGCCAGGACGACGCGCGCGGCAGGCACAAAGACAAAGCGGAGTCGCAAAGACGACACCAACCCGGATACGCCTCACCTGCGGCCTTCGCGTCGCGGCTTCAAATGGCCTGCGTCAGAACAGCCCGAACAGGCTTCGGAACAGGCTGAGGAAGAATAGGATCACCATTATTCCATTGCAGGATACGAGTAGATGCACATTAGAACAGTGACAGGTGACATTGCGCCCGCGCAACTGGGCATCACACTGGGACATGAGCATCTGCTCATTGACCTGCGTGGTTTATGGGATGAGCCACCCGCGCATCGAGCGCATCTGATCGACCAGGAACCAACACTGGAAAACCGGGGCGATTTGATGCGCAATCCTTATCATTCCAGGCCCAACCTGCTGCTTGATGATGCCGAATTGAGTATCCGCGAACTGCACTGGTACCGGCAGGCTGGCGGCCAGTCGCTCATCGATATGACGACGGTTGGCATCCGGCCAGACCCGCAGAGCCTGCGCAGCATTGCCGAACGCACGAGCCTCAACGTGATTGCAGGCTGCGGCTACTACCGCCAGCCATTATTACCCGCGTCTCTCCATGAGCGCGGCGTGGAAGAAATCACGGATGATCTCCTGTGCTGGCTGCAAGAGGGCATGTACGGCACAACCATTCGCGCCGGGCTGATGGGTGAACTGGGAACCAGCTCGCCCATCTATCCATTCGAGGAAAACCAGTTACGCGCCGCCGCGCGGGCGCAGAAGCAAACGGGTGCCAGCATCAACGTACATCCGCTCATCTGGGGACACGAACACCTGCACATTCTGGACATTCTGGAAGCAGAAGGCGCGGACCTGACCCGCGTTGCCATCAGCCATTGCGATGAACTCGTCGAGCCGGAGTGGCACGCTAAAATCGCCGAACGGGGTGCGGTACTCTCGTTCGATACTTTCGGCTCGGAAACCTACTTCGATGAACAGGTCGGGCAGGAACCACGCGACACCGAGCGCATCGGGTGCGTCCTGCGCCTGCTTGAAAAAGGGTACGCGTCGCAGATCACGCTGGCACACGATATTTGCACACGCATCCAGTTCCGGCGCTACGGCGGTTGGGGCTGGGATCACCTGCTCACCAACATCGTACCGCGCCTGCGTCATGCAGGCGTCTCGCAACAAGAACTGGATGCCATGTTCATCGACACCCCCAGGCGTTTACTTACTTTGCCTGACTGACGCTCTCCACTCTCAGGATTGCTGCTCGACGAACTCACCCTCAATCATGATCTGAATCTCGTCGCTGACCATCCATTTGCCATCCATCATCACGTTGAACGTCATGCCGAAGTCCTTGCGGTTGATCTTGCCCTCGGCGCTATAACCGATGCGGTGGCCCATCCTGGGATCATTGAATTCACCATACTTCACCACAGTAAGCGTCACAGGCTGTGTGGTACCCTTGATGGTCAGATCACCAGTCATGCTAAAGCGATCCTGCCCGGCCGCCTTGACGCTGGTACTTTTGAAGGTAATCGTCGGGTACTTGTCGGTCTCTAAAAAATTCGATGTGCGCAGGTCGCTGTCCCGCTTCTCGTTATGAGTGCGGATACTGGCCGTCTGGATGGTAACGTCCACCGCTGATGCTTCGGGGTTGTCCGGGTAGATATTGCCGACCGCGCTGACATCGGCAAAATGGCCGCGCACCGTCATCATGCCCAGATGCTTTGCCGAGAATTCGACTTGCGTGTGGTAAGGGTCAAAAGCCCAGCGGCTCGTAGTTGCGCCCTGCGCCTCACTCTGTGTGGTCATGGTATTTCCCTCCTTGAAAACGAAATAGCTACTTCTGTTCGGAAAGGCAGAAAATTGTTCTGCTTATTTCCTTTCCAATACGTACTTTCTGTACGGAAGTAAGATTATATCAGGAAATTACTTTTGTCAAGTACTCCCTCTTCAAATGTGAGAAAATATGGTATACTGGCTTCATGCTTTATCCCAGTTATCTTAATCTCTATGAATCGGGCGAATTGGCTGAACGCGCCGCCAGCGCGTGGGAAGTCCTGCGTAGCTGCACCATTTGCCCGCAAAATTGCAAATGCAACCGCATCGCGGGCAAGACGGGCGTATGCAGGTCTGGCACCGATACTATTGTGGCATCGTGGAACGTCCACCGCAGGGAGGAGCCGCCCATTAGCGGCACGCGGGGAGCGGGTACTATTTTCTTCGGCTATTGCCAGGCGCGCTGCACCTACTGTCAGAACTTTTCGTTGAGCCAGGGTGGGCTGGGGCATCGGGTCGGGCCAGAACGCCTGGCAGACATGATGATGTATCTCCAGAAGAAAAAATGCCACAACCTCGATCTGGTGACGCCCACGCATTTTGTGCCACAGATTTTGGCCGCGCTGGTAGTCGCCTGTGGCAAGGGTCTGCGTCTGCCGATTGTGTATAATTGCGCGGGCTACGAAAATCTGGAGACGCTGCAACTGTTGGATGGAGTGGTCGATGTCTATCTGCCCGACTCCAAGTATTCTGACAATAAGCACGCGCTGCGCACGTCCAAGATGCCGCATTATGTTGATTCAAATCAGATCACTTTACGCGAAATGTATCGCCAGGTTGGGCCGCTACAACTCGATGAGGAGGGCATCGCGCGGCGCGGCCTGTTGATTCGTCACCTGGTGATGCCCGAAGACATCTCCGGCACGCGCGAAGTGTTGCGCTGGATCGCGGAAGAACTCAGCCCCAACACGCCTGTCAGCCTGATGGATCAATACTTCCCGGCCTGGAAAGCCGTCAACGACCCCATTTTGAATCGCCGCCTCACCTGGATGGAATACCGCGCCGCCATGGATGCGCTGGAGGATCTGAACCTGACGGCAGGCTTTGTGCAGGAAGATTTGATGGAGCTGGACGAAACCTCCAATGTCTAGCGCCTCTCAAGCGCAATGGATACGGCGTGCTATAATCTGAAAAGAGTTGATAAGCTAAGCTGATGCCCGAAACGGAGACTTTTCATGAGCGAACCGGCCACTTTGAGCCGTCTATTTTCCGCTATCCAACCTGATCTGGATCAAGTGGATGCCACATTTCAAGAACGCGCCACCTCTGGACTGGATATTCTAAACTCGGCATCGATGCACGCGCTTGGCTCCCCCGGCAAACGCCTGCGTACTGCACTCACCCTGCTCTCAGGCAAACTGAACTCGTACCACTTTGATAAGTTGTTGCCCCTCAGTGTAGCCTTTGAAATGGTGCATCTGGCAACGTTATTGCATGACGACATCGTTGACAACGCCATGACACGCCGGGGCAACCCGACCGTCAACGCACTGTGGGGCAACAATATCGCCATCCTGCTGGGCGATTACTACTTCGCCAAAACAGCGGGTTTGATCGCCGACATCAATGATAACCGCATCGATCATCTCTTCTCCGATACCGTCGCAACGGTCTGCGAGGGTACCATTATGGAGATTATGACCGCCGGGCGCGTTGATCTTACCGTTGAAAGTTACTACGAGAAGATCAGCCACAAAACCGCCTGCCTGATTGCCGCCTGTTGCAAAGGAGGAGCTATCGTCAGCGAGGCATCGAGCGAGCATATTCGCCTGCTGCATGACTACGGCATGAACCTGGGCATTGCTTTCCAGATCATCGATGATATCCTCGATTATACCGAAGATCAAACGACTATAGGAAAACCGGCGGGCAATGATTTGCGCCAGGGCATGGTTACTCTTCCTTTGATCTACGCCTTACAGGAACAACCGTTGAACGGCAACTTGCGACAGGTTCATGCCATCCTCAATGGTGGGGCGCATACCGAAGAGGATATTATGCCCATTGTGCAATGGGTTGTTAAGGGACCTGGCATCCAGCAGGCGCGCGATGATGCGTATCGCTACGCGGCCAACGCGCGCGCTTCGCTCCAACGCTTCCCTCGTTCGGCAGACCGCGATGTGCTTGACGAGTTGATCGACTTCGTCATCATGCGTAACCACTAATTGAGTGTAGGTGTAAAAAACAGAAGAGTTCTCGCAGGCTGCGCCTGCGAGAACTCTTCTGTTTTTTACACCTACAGGATTCCAGGTAATCGTATCGGTTTAGCTAAGGGTCTGGGTCAGGATTACCAGGATGATGAGGCTAATCAGGATTGCGCCCAGCCAGAAGGCGGCGTTAAGCCGATCATCAGCTTGCTTCATAGGAGGCAGATCTTCAGGCTTAGGCAACAGAAGCACTCGATCGCTGTCTGGATAATCAGCTTCCATGCTAATGGGTAGCGGCACAAAATCCGCTTGAGCGCGCGGCGTGAAATGCGCCTGCCCGTTGCCTCTCGCCGGCTGCGCTGGAGCGGCATTCATGCCAGACATGACAGGACTTGCCGCAGGGGAATTGCCCGGAGAGACCAGCGAACCACTCACCGAACGGAGGGCCAGCAGGTCCTGGCGCAATTCAGAGGGACGTTGATAGCGCTGGTTGGCGACCGCGCGCAAACCTTTTGTCAGAATGGCGTCAAATTCAGACGAAATAGCATGGTTGATGCGCTGTGCCTGCGGAATGCTGCCGCTGATGCCAGATGGCACCGTTCCGGTTACGGCATGATAGGCGGTAGCTATCAACGAATACATATCGGTGCGCACATCAACCACCCCACGCACAAATTCGGGGGCAGTATATGCCGAAAGACGATTGCGTTCCATGCCGACGACGAACTGTGTGGCTCCGCCCGCCAGCACGACCGAAAAGTTCGTGAGGGAATACTGCGAGCCATTGCGACCGGCGATGATATGTTCAGGGCGAATTAAGCCATGTACCATTTGCGGCGATTGCTGCGATAGGAGGTCCAATACCTCGGTCATCTGGAGACAGCACTCGATGACTTCCTGCTCTGGTAATGGTCGTCCCGTATAACGGAGACGCTGTAAAAGCGTCTCTCCTTCGATGGGTTCAAATACGAAGAAGCTGCGCCCCTGGTCGCCAAAAGCGTCCCACAGAGCGGGTATGCGCGGGTGACGCCCGACGTTCGCCAGCGACATGGTGGCAGTGCGTAAAATAGATTGCGACATAACCGAAGCAGTTTCAGGTAACGCTACTTCACAGATCATGACCTGCTGGCCGCCGCGCTGCGAATCCCTGCCAATCCAGACTGCCTCAAATACGCCCGACAACCAGTCTTGCCGCTCCAATAGTTCCTGCAACCGGTAGCGATTGCCGCGCAACTGCACACCGGGAGTCAGGGGTCGCGCGCTCGAGGGCTGGCTCGTCGATTTTAGCTGAGCATAGGGGTCTGTTGGCTGCCGCGAGGTTGTGCCTCCTCCTGCCATAGATGGGCGCGATGCGCCCCTGGCATTCGTTGCGTCAATTGGTGCGGGGCGACGTTGTGTCATGGACTGCGCCTGCGAGCGGGGCATATCCTGTTGAAAATCTTCCGGCGCTGGCTGCATTGCCGGGCGAGGTCGCGCCTGCTGCGTCATCCCGAAAGAAGGCGCTGCATTGCTGCCGGGAAATGACGGCTGCGTGAAAGTTTGCCCGTCTGCATCTCTGGTTGGGGATACTTTGCGCAGGGCATGTTTTTCAAAGGCGGGCCTCATCGTAACGTCATTCGCCGGTAGCGGCCCATTCGGATGCGGATTTGCCCCACGCTGCGGAATCGGGGAAGATGAAGGCGCAGACAATGGGCGCGGGGTGTTGGGGAGTTGTGAAGCTGATAGCCCGTCCGTTTGCTTCTTCACCGTTGGGAGTTTTCCCGAATTTTGTTTTGAAATAGGCCAGTTTGCTCCTGAAATAGGGCTGTGGGCAGGCTGCGAGTTCGATGTTGACACTGTTGGTCCAACTGCCGGTGCATTACCGCGTTGCTGCCTCACCATCGATCCATTACCTGTCTGCTGGCCGGGAGTGAATGTCTGACCCTGTGATAGGCCGCCTCTCTGCGATAGATCGGCGGGCGAATTTGATCCAACTGTAGGGGCGGCTGCTCGCACCTTAAACCCACAGTTTGAGCAAGAACTTCTGCTGGCATCCCACTCGTTGCCACAACGCGGACATAACATGGTGTACCTCTCTTTGCGCTCCGGTAATGAAGGCTGGCGGCAAGCGCTCTTATGCTGCCTGGGACGCCAGTGCAGACCGGAACACCAAACAAATATTTTTCAAGATACCCTTGAGCGATAAATAACAAACCCCGAGACACGCTCATCTCGGGTTCATGCACTCTGTAGATGAAGAGATTGTTCCCGCAAGAGTATAGTAGTCAAAAACATGTAATACTGTCAATACTTGATACCCTAAAGTGCTATTGCGAGACGTTTACTTGATATTGCGCCCGATAGGAGCCAATCCAGCAAGGAAGCCTTCGAGCGCCTTCGCCAGTTCATAGAGTTGGGTCGCCTCGACAACGGAGACCTCATGGTTCGCATGTGCTACTTTATAGAGCAATTGCACAGCCGGATGCCGGGTAGGAGCGCTGGCCTCGTTCGACACTGAGCCGAGCAATGACGCGCGCATGGCTTCAACGCTGGCATTGACTTCATCCAGATTGGCAATATCGATGAAGCTGGCCGCTCTGGGCTGATTTTTGCCCTTCCCACCTTTGTTGGCCTCCCACTGGCGCTGCGCCTGCTTGCCGGCGGAACAGAAACAAAACACTGGATGGGCGGAATCTGAATTTTGCAACCCGGTATCATCACAAATCATGCAGATAGACACAGGCAATCACCTCTTTCGGCATTTTTGAACAGACTGAACACACGCCATTCATCCAGCACTATATCATATCTGACCAGAGCTTGCCCCGCCCTGGTCACTGCCTGCCTCCGGTATCTGCTCGCTTCGTATCCCAGGGATCAGGGAGCAACTGCGATGTTCTCCTCGGTGTACTCACCTGGGGAGGCATCATACGCTGATCCGGCAATGAGGCAGGTTGCGGCAATTCAGGCAATGATGTTACGGGAGCCATACCATTTCCAGGGATCGACCCCTGCGACGGCGCGCGATTACCAACCGACTGCTGTGGTAGAGGCGCAAGCGCCTGCGAGGGTACGCGTTTGTCCAATGGCCGGGAAGGTTGTGGCGCGTCTGACATGGCCTGTCGCAATCCCATTGCCAGCAAGAGGCGACGAATTTCCGGGAACTCCTTGCATGAAGCTGGCACGATGAGGCGCGTTCCCACACGGTAGTGTTCTAAAGTCGCGCTCAGTTCGGCCAGCGCTCTGCTGAGTTTTTGCGTGCGCAGGTCGGCCTGCTCAAAATGGATCAGGCGATCAGCCATCAGGTTCAGGCTGCCCGCGAGCGGCAACAATTCGCCGCCGACCATATGAGCGCGGGCGCGCAGGTTGCCATTCGCAATTTGCGCCTGCACCTCTTTGAGATGCGCGATGCCCTCTTCAAGCGTCATGTTGCGCTCGGCGATCATACGCGCCTGCTCCTCAACGCGGCTGTTGGCAATCTCCAGGCGATCAAGCGCAAGCGCCTGTCGCCGCGCCAGGCGTTCGTTATCCAACTGCGTCACTATCTGTCGCGCAACCAGCAAGCCGACTACCAGCAGGGTTGTGAAGACCAGCACCGGGCGATTGCTATCCTGTGTGGCATCCTTTGAAAGCACATTAACCGCCAGTACGATAAAGAGAATCGCCAGCAAGATATAGGGAACAATCTGTGCCGGACCAAAACCGGTGCGTTCATTGCGGTGGCGTATGCGCTGCTCAATGATTTCAAACGAAGTGCCGGGCAGGTA